>NZ_JBLRWX010000015.1:0-49183 GCF_047921035.1 Natronococcus sp. | reverse complement strand
CGCGGACGGCCGGCGGCTGCGACGGGCGGTCGAGGCGGCCGACGTCCCGGTTCAGGTCGGTCACGTCGAGCGGTTCAACCCGGCGGTCGAGACCCTCGAGGGGATCCTCGAGGAGCTGTCGATCGTCGGCGTCGTCGCCCGCCGACTCGGCCCGCCCCCCGGACGAACGATCGCGGACAGCGCCGTCACCGACCTGATGATCCACGACATCGACGTCGTCCGCGCGTTGCTCGGAGACGATCCCGTCGACGTGGTCGGCTGTGGCGTCGCCGAGGGCCGCCACGCCGCCGCCTTACTCGAGTTTCCCGAGGCGATGGCGTCGCTATCGGCGAGCCGGCTGACCCAGCGCAAGGTTCGCACCCTCGAGATCACCGCCGAGGAGTGTCTCGTCGCGGTCGACTACCTCGAGCAGTCGATCGAGATCCACCGGCGATCGGTCCCCGAGTACGTCGAGCGCGAGGAGGGGGTCCGGTTCAGACACGAGAGCCTGATCGAACGGGTGCGGGTCCCGAACGACGAACCCCTGCGACGGGAGCTCGCGTCGTTTCTCGAGACCGTCCGGACGGGGACGACTCCCGAGGTGACCGTCGACGACGGGATCGCCGCCCTCGAGATCGCACGGCGGATCGAGAACCAGACGCGGCCCGAACGGCCGCGAGCCGATCCGGAGGCGCGCCATGACTGACCCGCGGGCACGCGATCGGTCACGGCGTCGAAATCGACGAGGGGCGAGCTGATGTACGGCGGGCGAACGATCGGCGTCGTCGTCCCGGCCTACGACGAGGCAGGGTTCGTCGGCAACGTGCTCGAGACGATCCCCGACTACGTCGATCGCGTCTACGCGGTCGACGATCGCTCGAGGGATCGCACCTGGGCCGAGATCACCGAGCGCGCGACCCGACTGAACCGCGAGGCGGCGGTCGACCGCAACTCGGGGGCGCTCGTCGCGGGCGCGACGTTCGATCGTCGAATCGTGCCGATCCGCCACGACCGCAACCGCGGCGTCGGCGCCGCCATCGCGACGGGGTACCGCCGGGCGCTCGCCGACGGAATCGACGTGACGGCCGTGATGGCCGGCGACGGTCAGATGGATCCCGCGTACCTGCCCGCGCTGCTGGATCCGATCGTCGACGGCGAGGCCGACTACGCGAAGGGGAACCGACTGACCGACGGCGCCTACCGGGCGGAGATGCCCCGGTTCCGGCTGGTCGGGAACGCGATCCTGACCGCCCTGACCCGGATCGCCTCGGGGTACTGGCGGATCGGCGATCCCCAGAACGGGTACACCGCGATCTCCCGACGCGCGCTCGACGTGCTCGACCTCGAGGCGCTCTACGATCGGTACGGCTACCCGAACGACCTGCTCGCCCGGTGTAACGCCGCGGGGCTGCGCGTCGCCGACGTCCCGATCCCCGCGCGCTACGGCGACGAGCAGTCCTCGATCGCGTACGCGACGTACGTGCCGACGGTGTCGGCGCTGCTCGTCCGGACGTTCGTCCGGCGACTCGCGAGGCGGTACCCCCTCCGGAAACGACACCCCGTCTCGCTGTCCTACGCGCTCGGAGCGCTCGCCCTCGGAGGGAGCGTCCTCGAGGGAGTCCGGTCGCTGCGCCGTCGCCGATCGCGAACCGCGGACGGGAAATCGGGTGCGTTCGGCCGGCCGACGCTGCTGGCGCTGGCGGGAACGGCGCTGCTGGCGCTCGCGACGCGCCTCGAGAAGCGCCTGAACGCGCCCCTGGAGGTGCTCCGATGAGCGAGCGCGTCGTCGTCACGATCCAGCACCCCGCCCACGTCCACTTCTTCAGACACGCGATCGGCGAGCTGCGCGGGCGGGGGTACGACGTCCGCGTTCTCGTCCGGGAGCGCGAGCTGGCCCGCGAACTGCTCGAGCGCTACGGCATCGCCCATCGGCGGATCGCCGGCTCCGTCGCGTCGCCGCTGGGACTGCTCGCGGTCCAGCCCCGCTACGAGTACGAGATCCTCCGTCGCGTGCGCCGACTCGAGCCCGCCGCGATCGTCGGGATCGGCGAGCCGGCGGTAGCCCACGCGGGACACCTCGTCGACGGCGAGGGAATCCTCTTTACCGACACCGAGCACGCGGCGGTGCAAAACGCCGTTTCGCTTCCGTTCGCGGATCGGCTCTACACGCCGACGGCGTTCTGGGACGACTACGGCTCTCACCACCGTCGGTACCCCGGCTACCACGAACTCGCCTATCTCCACCCCGATCGGTTCGCTCCCGATCCCGCGGGGCTGACCGGGATCGGCGACGAGGGGCCGCTGGTCGTGGTCCGGCTCGTCTCCTGGACGGCCGCCCACGACGTCGGCCGGAGCGGGCTGGCCGACCTCGAGCGCGTGGTCGCGGGCCTCGAGCGCTTCGGCGCGACGGTTCGCGTCACCGCCGAAGGGCAGCTCCCGCCATCCCTCGAGGCCCGCCGGCTCGCGACCGCCCCCGATCGGATCCACGACCTGCTCGCCGAGGCCGACCTCTTTCTCGGCGAGGGGGCGACGATGGCGATCGAGAGCGCGCTGCTCGGGACGCCCGCGCTCTACGTCTCGGGGCTGCGGGCCGGCGTCCTCGAGGAACTCGAGGGGCGCTACCGGCTGTTGCGGTGGCTCTCGGCGGACGCTCGCCCGATCGATGTTCTCTCGCACGCGCGCGAACTGCTTCGGATCCGCGAGTCGACCTGGGCGCGTCGGCGACGGCGGGTCCTCGAGGAGACGGTCGACACGACCGGCGTCATCGTCGGCGCCGTCGAGGACGCCGTCCGCGGTGGTCGGCCGAGGGAGTCGGCGGAGTCGACCGTCCCGGAGGTCGTCCGCCGATGACCGACGTTCCGGGGGAGTTTGCGCTCTGTCTCACCCACGACGTCGACCGGGTGTACAAGACCTACCAGGCGCCGTACTACGCCGTCCTCGAGCGCGACCCCTCGCACCTGCGCTCGCTGGTCACCGACGAGCGGCCGTACTGGCAGTTCGAGGAGCTGATGGCCCTCGAGGACGAACTCGGCGTCCGCTCGTCGTGGTACGTCCTCGACGAGCAGTCGCTGCTGGATCGGTCCCCGCGGGAGTGGCTCCGGCCGGAGAGCTGGATGCTCTACGCGGGACGGTACGACCCCACGGAGCCGGAACTCGTCGACGCCTTCCGGGCCCTCGAGCGCGGCGGGTGGGAGGTCGGACTGCACGGCTCCTACGAGTCCGCGGACGACCGGGAGCGA
The DNA here is from genome assembly GCF_047921035.1 of Natronococcus sp. NCBI lineage: Archaea > Methanobacteriati > Methanobacteriota > Halobacteria > Halobacteriales > Natrialbaceae > Natronococcus > Natronococcus sp. The sequence goes on along the minus strand of NZ_JBLRWX010000015.1, from coordinate 45,965 downwards.
CTGCGGGCCGAGAAGCGGACGCTCGAGGGGATCCTCGAAGGGAGCGTGGTCGGCGGCCGCCAGCACTACCTGAACCTCGTCGGCCAGCGCAGTTGGGAACACCACCGCGCGATCGGGCTCGAGTACGACGCCAGCTACGGGTCGAGTACGAACTACGGGTTCGACGGGCGCTACGACGTGCTTCGGCCGTTCGACGACTCGTTCGTCGTCTTCCCGCTGACGCTGATGGAGCGAGCCCTGATTCCGTCGGCGCCCTCCCTCGAGTGGGCCTGGCGGGAGTGTCGGCGGCTGCTCGAGGAGGCCCACGACCACGACGCGGTGATGACCGTGCTCTGGCACCCCCGGTACATGAACGAGGCGGAGTTCCCGGGCTACCGCACGCTCTACGAGCGACTGATCCGCGAGGCGAAGGCGATGGGGGCCTGGGTCGGCCCCTGCCGGGAGTGTCGCGAGTTGCTCGAGGGCCGGCGGGAGACGTCGTCACAGCGGTAACCGGTACGGTCGCCGAACGCCGACCGGCACCGCACCGACGGGAGGGGTACTTCTTCGAGCGAACGCAATAGATTGAAATGAGTTACTACAACAGTAACAAACATGTCCTCGTTCGCGTCGTATCCGCAACTCGCAGGCGAACTCTTCGAGCGGGTGCAGCTCTCGAAGGCGTTCGACGACTCGAAGGCGTTCGTCGACACGATACCCGAGGACGAGGTCGAGGCGATCAGGGACCGCTTCGAGCGCGAACGATCCGAGCCGGGGTTCGACCTCGAGGAGTTCGTCGCCGACGCCTTCGCGCTGCCGGAGGATCCCGTCACCGCCGCCGACCCCTCGAGGATCTCGATGGAGCGCTACATCGACGAGCTGTGGAAGCACCTCATCCGACAGCCGAGCGAGGAGCCGGAGCGGAGCACGCTGCTTTCGATTCCGGGTCGGTACGTGATCCCCGGCGGGCGGTTCCGGGAGAGCTACTACTGGGATACCTACTTCGCCGCGACCGGACTCGCGGTGACGGGCCGGATCGACCTCATCGACGAACTCGCCGAGAACAACGCGGCGCTCGTCGAGGAGTACGGCTGCGTCCCGAACGGCAATCGCCTCTACTACTCGAGCCGATCGAACCCGCCGATGTTCTGTCACCTCCTCGATATCCTCGAGAACGAGCGCGGGCTCGAGGCGGTCGAACCCTACCTCCCGGCGCTGCGGCGCGAACACGAGTTCTGGATGGACGGCACGGAGACCGCGACGCCCGACGACCCGGCGACTCGCCGCGTCGTTCGGACCGACGAGACCCCACTCAACCGGTACTGGGACGACCGCGCCGCGCCGCGCGAGGAGTCCTACCGGGAGGACGTCGCCCTCGCAGAAGAGACCGACCGCGAGGACCGACGGCTCTACCGGGACGTCCGGGCGGCCTGCGAGTCGGGCTGGGACTTCAGTAGCCGGTGGCTCGCCGAGGACGACGACCTGACGTCGATCCGAACGACCGAGCTGCTCCCGGTCGATCTGAACGCGCTCTGTTACGCGATGGAGGACAACCTCGCGCGGTGGGAGCGAGCCGCCGGGAACGCGGATCGGGCCGACCGCTACGCCCGAGCCGCGGGCGATCGACGACGAGCGATCGATAGCTACTGCTGGGATCCCGAGGCGGGCTTTTATTTCGACTACTGCTGGACCGAGGAACGGCGAACCGACACCTGGTCGCTCGCGGCCGTCGTCCCGCTGTTTTGCGGGCTGGCGACCGAACGGCAGGCGGCCGCGGTCGCGGCCCACCTCGAGGAGCGGTTCCTCCATTCCGGCGGGCTGGTGACGACGCTGACCGAGTCGGGCGAGCAGTGGGACTACCCGAACGGGTGGGCGCCGCTGCACTGGATGGCCGCCGTCGGCCTTCGCCAGTACGGCTACGACGGGCTGGCGGAGACGGTCGCCGGCCGGTGGCTCGACCTCAACCGCGACGTCTTCGACCGAACCGGACTGATGCTCGAGAAGTACGACGTCACCGGCGGCTCCGGCGCCGGCGGGGGCGGGGAGTACCCGCTGCAGTTCGGCTTCGGCTGGACCAACGGCGTCGCGCTCGCGCTGCCGGCGCTGTTCTACTAGGCTGGCCGTTCCGCCCCCGACGAAGCTGCCCGCATACCCCTACCCGACCGTTGCCAAGCAAGGCCAAGCCCTACCCGCGCCTCCCGAGTACGGCCGACCGAGACACGTGGTCGTCGCTACCGAACTTCTGGTCGCGCTGGTCGTTCTGGCCTTTTTCGGCGGAATCGTCGTCGCCACGATCGGTCCCGGGGGCATCCTCATCGTCACCGGGCTCTACCTGCTAACGTCGCTCTCGAGCGCCGAGGTCGCGGGCACCTCGAGCGCCGTCTTCACGATCGGTGCGGTGCTCGGGAGCCTCATCTACGCCCGCTCGGGCGAGATCGACTGGTGGATCGCGGGCGTCGTCAGCGCGGCCGCCGCGGCGGGCACCTGGATCGGCGTGCAGGCCAACGCCTACCTCTCGCGGGCGCTGTACGGGTTGATTCTGGCCGCGCTGCTGGCGACCGTCGGCGTGACGATCGTCTACCGCGAATATCACGACCTCGAGCCCCGCGTCGAACTCGGTCGAGGCGGGTGGGACACCGTCGGCTTCGTCGCGGTCGGGCTCGTGATCGGCGTCGCCGGCGGCCTGCTGGGGATCGGCGGCGCGGCGCTGTCTGCGCCCGCGCTGGTGCTGGTGGGCGTGCCGATGCTCGCGACCATCGCGATCACGCAGGTCGTCGTCGTCGCGACCGCGCTGTTTACGGCCGTCAACTACCTGCTGCTGGACGCCGTCGTCACCTCGCTGTTCGTCCCGATCACGCTCTCGTATCTCGGCGGCGTCGGAATCGGCTGGTGGGTCGCCCACCGGGCCGATCCCGGCCGGCTCAAACTCGCGCTCGGTGTGGCGCTGATCGGGCTTGCGGGTTCGCTGATGGTCTAGAGGCCGAGTTCCCGTCGAGCCTCCTCGCGATCCACCTCGAGACCGAGCTGGTGCTCGCCGTAGTAGAGCGCGCCCCCGCCGCTACCGACGATGTAGCCCAGCGGGCCGACCGCCTCGATGCGGTTGTCGTCGCTCGCGGTGAACCGCATCGAGGTGTCCTCGAAGGCGAGGTCGCCGTTGACCCAGTAGCGCATCGTCCCGTCGGCCTCGGCGGTCCCGCCGTCGTAGGAGTTGGTCACGATATGACACTCGATCTCGTTCCACGCGTCCATCTCGACGACGGCGTCGGTCATCTGGAAGTCGCCCGAGCCGTCCATGTGGTAGGCGTACGAGAAGAACTTGTACCCCTCCGGCGCGGGCGAGTCGTTTCGGTTGGCGAACCCGATCGCGTTCGACCAGCCGTTTTGCCCGTCGGCTGCGCCGCCGCCCGAGGAGCCGCCGCCGTTGGTCAGCGGCGCCCAGAACATCCGGACCGTGTCGTCGGCGCCGAGGTCGAACCCCTCGGGGTAGACCGTAAAGCGCGTGTAGAGTTCGTCCTGCTGGTCGCCGACGTGGTCGGGCAGGCGGTACTCGCAGTTCGCGATCTTCGAGTCGCCGGTGAACTCCGTTCGCAGCGAGCGCTCGTTGCGCGTTCCTCGATCCGCGACGAACTCCGGCGTGTACGACCCTCGAACGTCGTTGACGTCGTACACCTCGTCCGGGCTCGCGTACTCGTCGTAGTCGACGTCGATCATCCGCGAGTCGGTCTCGGCGGCCGCGGTCGCGCTCGCGCCTGCACCGGTACCAACGCCGAGCGCGGCCAGCGCCCCGCCAGCGAGGCCGAGGTACGATCGCCGGCCGAGAACCGCGCCGTTACGCCCGCGAAATCCGTCGTTACGCGTCTCGTCGGTTCGGTCTCGAGCCGGGTGCTGTCGTTCCATGCGGTCGGGAAACGGGGAACGACGGTTATCAATTTTCCCTTTCTGAAGACTGTAATAAAATCCGAAACTGATTCTGACTGGCCGGATCCTGTGTTACGTTTGACCGAATTCGACGGGACAGATAGTCCGAACGCAATCGTCTATTACGGTGAGCAACGCGCGGTTCACCGCGGTCAATCGCGAGTTAGACGTGACGAGACGCGTACCCGCAACCGTTCGCCGGACCGACGACGGCGAGAAAGACGGGATTACTCGCCGACCGCGGCCGTGACGATCGGACTCGCTTTCCCCGTGGCCGTCGCCGTCGACCTATGCCACCGGGGCCTCGAGTGCTGGTCCTCGACGGCGACTATCCGACCTCGCTGACGATCGCCCGCGAACTCTCGGCGGATCTCGAGGCGACGATCGTCGGCGCCGGGACCACGCGGTACAGCCGTCTCTGCCGGTCGCGCTACTGCGACGTCGCGGTCACGATCCCCTCCCCGGACGATCCGGACTACATCGAAGCGCTGTGGACCGTCCTCGAGGCGACCCGTCCGCAGATCGTCCTGCCGGTCGGATACGAGTCGGCCGCCGCGATCGAGTCCACCCGCGACGAACTTCCTGCCTACACGGCGGTGTGTCTCCCCGGTCCCGACGCTTTCGAGACCGCCGCCGACAAGACGGCGACGATGGGCCTGGCCGAACGGGTCGGGATCGAGGTTCCGGCCGACTACTCGAGTCTCGTCGAGACCCTCGACGCCGAGGGACGGGAGCGGGGCGCGCTCGAGGCCCTCGAGTTCCCGCTGTTCTGCAAGGCCCGCCGGGAGGCCGGCGGCGGGGGCGAGACGACCGCTCGCGTCGTCGATCCCGCCCGGTTCTGGGAGGTCTACGACCGCCTCGAGGAGGCGTCGCCGACCGGCGAGGTGCTCGTCCAGGAGTCGATCGACGGCTCGAGTGTGACCTACGGCTGCGGGCTGTTCTGCCGAAACGGAGCGGTCGAACTGCGGATGGCTCACGAGGAACTCCGCTCAGTCCCCCGTCGCGGCGGGAGCGGTACGCACCTCCGGCTGCGCCCGGACCCCGCCCTCGAGTCGGCGGCGAGCGACCTGCTCCGGGCGCTCGAGTGGGACGGCGTCGCCCTCGTCGAATGCAAGCGCCGCGCGGACGGCGACCTCGTCCTCATGGAGATCAACCCGAAGTTCTGGGCCTCCTACGCGCTGGCCAGCGCCCACGGCTACCGGTTCGCCTCGCGGCTGGTCGCGACGACGCTGGGGCTCGAGGACCGCCTCCCCGAGCGCTCGCCGGAGCCGACGGGGGAGATGACGTTCCCGCTCCGGGAGCTGTACTACTACGCCCGCAATCGGAAGGAGGAGCGACTGCTCGAGTGCGTGCGCGCGGTCGCGAGGCCGGGGGTTCCCTGGAACGTCGATCGCTCGGACCTCGGGGCGTGGTTGACGCCGCCGGCCACCGTTCTCGAACGGCTCCCGACGGTGACCGCCGGACAGAAGCGAGCCGCCGACCGCGAGGCGGTCGCGTTCACGCGTCGCTAGGCTCGTCGGGATAGTCGCCGGGGTCGACCTCGTCGCCCCCGATCCACAGCTCCTCGGGCGAGGGGTCGGCCTCGAGGGCGACGACGTCGCCGTCGAAGAGGTAGCCGTCGACGGTCTCGGGTTCGGCCGTCGCCTCGGCGGTCGCGTACCCGTGCTCGGATTCCTCGGCGGGCGTGATCTCGACGGTCCCGTTGTAGGTCGCCTGGTGGCCGTCGGCGTTGCTCCAGTCGGTGTGGACGACGGTGCCGTCGACGAACAGCCGGTAGGTCGCGCGCTCCGCGCCGTTGACGTACGTTACTCGCCCGTCGTAGGCGTCCATGTTCGCCGGATCCTCAAAATGGGGGTGCTGGTCGTAGGGCGGAATCTCGGGGATCCCCGCGGCGAGCAGTTCGTGTTCGTCGTAGTAGATCGACAGGTCCACGGGCGCGGTCTCGCTCCCGCCGTAGCGCACCAGCGGGCCGGCGTACTCGACGGCCTGCTCCTCGACCGTCGTCCAGCGGAAGTCCGTTCGCTCGTAGGCGAGGTCGCCGTCGATCCAGCACCGGGCCTCGCCGTCGGCGAGCGCCTCGCCGTCCGCGACCGCGTTCATCGCGACCTCGGTCTCGAGGGCGATCCACTCGTCGGCCGGCAGCCTGGCGTCGGTCAGTTCGAACTCGCCGCTGGTCGAGGGCTGATCGAGGTGGTAGGTGTAGGCCGCGAGCTTGTACTCGTCGGCCGATCGCCCCTCCCGGTTCGTGATCGCGAGCATGCTCGACCAGCCGTCGGTACCCGAGGGCCGTCCGCGACCGCCCGAGCCGTGCTCCCCCGCCTCCGTGTTCAGTCCGAGCGCCCAGAACCGACAGACGTCGCCTGGCTCCATCGTCCAACCGTCGCCCAGTCGGATCATCGCCCGCTGTCGAACCTCGAGGGGCTGGCCGTAGCCGTTCGCGGGAAACCAGTAGGCGGCGTTGCTCCCGTTGCTCTCCCCGCGGGGGATCTCACAGCGCAACGCCGTCTCCCCATCGAACGTGTGGTTGTCGACGAACGAGAACGCCGTCGGCTCGCCCGACCACACGCGGTAGGCGTCGGTCGGCGCCTCGAGCGCGTCGTACTCGATCCCGACGAATTCGACGCCCTCGTCGTCCTCGTCGACGCGGTCCGCGAGCGAGTCCTCGAACCCGGTCGACTCGTCCGGCGCCTCGTCCTCGGGCGGTTCCTCCGGCACCGTCTCCTCCGGCTCGTCCGATTCGTCGGGATCCTCAGGGTCGTCGGTCGGACACCCTGCCAGCAGCGTCGTCGCGGCGACGGCGCCGCTCGCCTTCAGGACGGTTCGCCGATCCATCGCCGGAAGGACGCGTCGGCGGTCCTATAGCGTTCGGCATCGTCCCGGCGGGAAGCGCGATATTGTCGCCGCTCGAGGGCGGTAACCGCGAGTTATCGACCGACGGCGTCGGGACTCCGATCGTCTCGGACTCGGGACGACGGACGCACGGCAGCGCCCGATTACGACGGCTCGAGCCGTCGGTTCGGCTGAACGTCCTGTAACGTTTTTCGCGCTGGTTCGCGTAGCCGAGCCTCGACCGTGCAGCACTGTCAGACGGGATCGATCGACCCGGCTTCCGGCCGGGGCTGGAGGATGGGATGAGCCGGGACGTTCTCGAGCCGGTTCGACTGCTCTCGGCCGCGCTCGTCGCAGCGGCCGTGCTGGGTGTCGGGATCCCGCTCGCGCTCGGCCTGTCGAACCTGTCGATTCTGGGGCTGTACGTCGCCGTGCCGCTGCTCGCGGCGCCGCTGGTCGCCCGTCGCGTTCGTGGCGGTTCGGTGACCGTCACCGGGACGGCGGCACCGATCCGGATCGACTGGCGCCTCCCGTCGACGGCGTTTCACCTCGTTGTCGGGACGCTCGTGATCGTGCTGGTCGCAACGGAGGTCCGCCCGTACGGCTTCTACGCGGGCGTCGCCGTCCTCTACGGCCTCTGCTTTCTGTTGATCGTGACGACTCCGCCGGGGCGGGCGAGCCGCGCGATCGGACTCTACCACCTGGTCGTCGCCCTCCTGCTGGTCGTCTTCAGCGTCACGCTGAACTATGACTTCTTCGTCGGCCACACCGACCTCTCGGCCCACACCGCGATGACCGAGACGATCCTCGAGACCGGACGGACGTCGACCCTGCTACCGGGCTACGAGTCGTTCCAGCTCTGGCACGTCTACGCCGCGTTCGGCTCGCTCCTGCTGGGAGACGGGGTCGCGGCCCACACGACTACCTCCCTCCTGTCGGGCGGGCTGTTCGCGGCGGGGGTCGGGCTCGTCTTCGGGCTCGCCCGTCGGCTCCACCCCGACGAGACGTTCGGCCTGCTGGCGTCGCTGGTGGCGATCGCGTTCCCGCTGTACCTGTTCTACGGGATGTACTCGATCCCCCGCAGCGCGACGTCGATCCTGTTCGTCGCGCTGCTGGTCGCGCTCGCGAGCCGGCCGACCGCGGGGATGCGACTGCTGACCGTCGGGCTCGTCGCCGCCGTCGTCGTCGCCCACCCCGTGACGATCCCGTTCGTGCTGGCGATCCTCGCTCTCGTCGCGCTGGCCGAGCGCGCGACCGGGCGGACCGAGCCGCTCGTCGACGCCTACGTCCTTTCGGTCTCGGTGCTGACGATGGGCCTCTACTGGCTGTACGCCGCCGAGGGGCTCGTCGTACGGCTCGCGGGGACGATCGAGTCGGTCCTGTTCGGCCCCTCCGAGTCGGCGGTGCCGGAGGGCGTGATCGCCAGCCCCTGGGTCGAACTCGCGAACTACGTCCCCTACGGGTTCGCGCTCTTCTTCGTCGTCCTCGGTTTCCTCTTCTTGCTCGAGCGCCGGGCTCGAGGCCCCGACGCGAGCGAGGACGTCCCCTCGAGCGCGGCGGTCGCGAGCGACGGCGGCCGGCCGCGAGGGTCGGGCCTGTTGACGGTCGGGATCGTCGCGGTCGCGCTCGTCCCGCTGATCTTCCCCGGTCCCCTCCTCTTGCTCGACGCGCTGGCCGGGATCAACGTCGACCGGTTCGGTCACTACGGCTTCGCGTTCGTCGCGCTGACGGGCGGCTACGGGCTGTACGAACTCGTCCGTCGGGGCGGCCTCGCGACCGTGCTGGCCCTGCTCGTGATCCTCTCGCTGTTTACCTTCGCCGCCGTCTCGAACGACTTCACCGCCTCCGACAACCCCGTCGTCGAACGCCCGTTCTACACCTTCTACCTCGAGGACGAGGAGCGCCAGTCGTTCGAAGCGATCGACGACGGCTACCGGGGTGAGTTCGGCACCGATCGGGTCAGCTGTCGGTACATGGGCGAACGCCTCGGGGCGCCGTGTGCGGTGGTCGACGCCGCCGACGGCGACGCCATGTTCGACGACCACGACGCCGTCCTCCTGCGCGAGGGCGAACTCGAGGACCGCCCGCTGCAGTTCTCGGCGTACGTCGACGAGGCCGAGCTTCCGCGGGCGGAACTCGAGGATCGGGATCGGGTGTACGACTCCGGCTCGGTGTCGTTCCATGTCTGAGCGGATCCGATTCACCGTAGATTTTTGCAAGCGGTTCGAGCGACCGCAGGGAGCGAGGACCCGCAACAAAAAGGTACGTTCGCAACGTCGTATTACCGCAGCCTCGAGCCCGAAATCGTCGGCCGGATTTACGCCCCTCGGCGTGGACGGGTGGCCGATGACGAGCCCGCGCCGACGCCGATACCTCCGACTGCAGGTAGCCTGGCTGCTCGGAGCGCTGCTGGCCCTCCTCCTCTCGGGAGCGTTCTCCCTCGGCGCGTACGTCCTGCTCGCGGTCCTCGGGAGCGTCGTCCTCGACGAGCTGTTGACCCCCCACGAGGTCGAGCCCCGCTGGCGCCCGCGGTGGCTCGTCCCGGTCGGGCTCCTCGCGGCCGCCGTCGTCGTCGCCGTCCGCACCCTCGAGCTGCTCGCGCCGGGGGTGGTGCCGTGAGCGCCGAGCGATCGCGACTCGCGCTGCTCGCGTTCGCCGCCATCGTCGTGCTCGCGATCGGCTGGTTCGGCGCGACCTCGAGTGGCGCCTACGACCCGTACAACCCCGGAAGTGAGGGTACCAGCGACCTCCGCCAGGCCCTCGAGGACGACCCCGATCGCGAGTACGCGGCCGTCGATAGCTCCGACGCCCTCGAGGCCGACGACGCCGCGGTCGTCGTCCTCGAGTCCGGGACCGACGAGGAGACGGCCGACAGCGCCGCGTCGTTCGTCCGTGAGGGCGGAACCCTGATCGTCCTCGCCGACGACCCCGCGGCGAACGAGTTCCTCGCGTCGGTCGGCGGCGAGGCCCGGCTCGAGACCGGGACGCTCCGCGACGACCGCCACCACCACCGCGGGCCCGCGATGCCGATCGCGACCGAGACGGCCGACCACGAGCTGACCGAAGGGGTCGATCGACTGGGCCTCGATCGCGCGACCGCGCTCGAGCCGAACGGCGCGACGGTCCTCGCGACGACGAGCGACTCGAGTTACCTCGCGGACGGCCCCGAGGCGAGCCGCGCCGAGGACGACGTCCTCGGCCCGCGGTCCGTCGCGACCGTCGAGAGCGTCGGCGAGGGGACGGTGATCGTCGTCGGCGACGCGACGCTCGCGACCAACGAGGGTCTCGAGCGCGAGGACAACGCACGGCTGCTCGAGAACGCTTGGGCCGACGCGGACCGGGTCTCGCTGTTCCCGCCCGCGTTCGACGGCCCGCCGCCGCTGGCGGGTCCGATGGCGCTCGAAGGTCCGGCGAGCGTCCCGTGACCGCCCTCGAGCCGACGCAACGAGTCGTTACCCTCCCCGACGGGCTCGAGAAACGGGAGCGTGTCCGGCGGACGCTCCGAAGCTATTTCTCGGCGGGCGGTGGGAGCGAACGAACACGCCGACGCTCGCATGACTCTCGAAGTCGAACACTTGGACAGCATCGAGGAGGCGAACCGCAACCAGTGGAACCACGTCGTCGAGGGGTCCGACCTGGGCTGTGTCTTCCACCGCTACGAGTGGCTCCTGGCGGTCGAAAAGGGGCTGGACCGCGAACCCCGACACCTCGTGGTCTCGAAGAAGGGAAACCCGATCGCCGTCCTTCCGAACGTCGTCGACGAGTTGGGTCCGGTCGGCAGGCTGAAGTCGATCCACCCGGGCTTCGGCGGCCCCATCGCGACGACCGACGAGGAACGGGCGATCGGACTCCTCCTCGACGCCGTCGCCGAGCGCTGCGACGGCCGGATCCTGTTCAACCAGCTCCGTCCCTACGATCAGGGGTTCGTCCGCTACCACGGACTCCTCCGCGAGCGAGGGTACGCGGTCGCCGTTCGCTCGAGCCGGTTCGTCCTCGATCTCACCCGCGGCTGGGAGCCGATCCTCGAGGGGATGGACAGCAAGCGCCGTCGCGGGATCCGGCGAGGCCACGACGCCGACGTCGAGGTCGTCGAGGAGCCCGTGAACGCCCCGGTGCTGGCCGCGTTCCACGACGACTACGTGCGAGTGATGGATCGCGTCGATCTCTCCGCGTTCCCGTCCTCGTTTTTCGCCGAGTTCGAGCGACTCGACGAGCGGATCGTGATCTTCTCGCTCCGGGTCGACGGCGAGCGCCGGGGGATGTACCTGTACGTCGTCGACGAGGAGCAGTCGGGGTTCCAACACCTCTACTCCGCGGTCACCGCCGACCACTTCGAGTACCACGCGCCGGAGTTGCTCCACGAGCACGCGATCCGCTGGGCGATCGATCGGGAGCACGAGACCTACGAACTCCGCGGTTCGACGCCGGACTTCCGGAACGGCGTGTTCAGGTTCAAGGAGTACTTCGGCGCCCGACCGATCCCGCTGTTGCTCTGGGAACGCGGCCGGCCGGCGCCCGCGCTGTCGGCGCTGAACCTCGCCCGAACGCTCCACCGCCGGTACGAGCCGCCGTGGAAGTAATTCGTCACGCGCCGGAGGACTCGCGCTCGCGGGACGGGTCGGCGCCGCCGGAAGACGTTCGCGACGCCGGCGTCGGTCCCGACCCACGCCCACAGTCGACCGTTCGGTCGGCGGATTCGCGTGGCTGACTCGCTGTCCTCGGCGGTGCGGTCGGTCGTCGGTGCCAAGCTATTCGTCGTCTTCGCGGGGTTTCTGTTCACGCCGGCGCTGGTCAGGCTGCTCGGCCCGACGGAGTACGGTCGGTACGCGCTCACGCTCTCGATCTTCGGCATCGTCAACGTCGTGATCGTCGGGGGGACGAGCGACGCGGTCCGCAAGTACATCTCCGAGCGCTCGGATCCCGCCTGGCGGGCCGCGGTCTACGGCTACGTGTTCCGCCCGGCGCTGGTCCTCGGCGTCCTCGTCGCGCTCGCCTTCTGGCTCGCCGCGCGGTCCGGCCTCGCTGCCCGCCTGTTCGGCGCCCCCTTCACCTCGCTGTTCTACCTGCTCGGCGGGTACGCGGTCGCCAGCCAGCTCGCCTCCCACAACCTGCGGACGCTGATGGGGCTCGAGCGCGAGTCACGCTCGGAACCGCTGAAGGTCCTCGAGAAGACGCTGTTCGTCCTCACGGCGCTGGGGCTCGTCTATCTGGGCCTCGGCGTGGAGGGGGTCCTCCTCGGCCACATCATCGCCAGCGCGACGGTGTTCGTCCTCGCGTTCGGGTTCGTCGCCCGGTCGATCCCGCTCCGGTCGCTGGTCTCGCCGCCGACCGTCGACCTTCCCAGGCGAGGGATCGTCGCCTACCTCGGGAGCACGATCCTCTTCTTTCTCTTCTTGAACTCGCTGTACCACGTCGACGTCGTTCTCCTGCAGCTGTGGACGACCGACGAGACCGTCGGCTACTACCGCGGGGCGCTCTCGATCGCCGAGTTCCTCTGGCTGGCTCCGATCGCGGTCCAGCTCGTGCTCCTCCAGCGGGTCTCGAGCCGGTGGGCCGCGGGCGACCTCGAGGCGATCCAGCACCAGGCCGAGCGGGCCACCCGGTACGTCCTCCTCCTCACGGCCCTGCTGGCGGTCGGCGTCGCCGCGCTGGCCGCCGACTTCGTCCCGCTCTATCTGGGCTCGGCGTTCGAGCCGTCGGTGCTGCCCCTGTTATTGCTGCTCCCGGGCGTCGTCGGGTTCGCCGTCGCGCGGCCGACGCTGGCGATCAACCAGGGCCGGCGCTCGCTGCGTCCCCTGCTGGCGGCGACGGGCGCCTGTTCGCTGGTCAACCTCGCGCTCAACCTGGCGCTGATCCCCGCCTACGGGATGGCGGGCGCGGCCGTCGCCACCTCGGTCGGCTACGGCAGCCTCGTCGCGTTCCAGTCGCTCGCCGCCCGCTACGTGGGGTATCGCCCGCTCGAGGGGATCCGATCGAAACCGATCCTCGTCTCGGCCGCCGGGACGGCCGCCCTCATCGTTCCGCTGGCGGTCGCCGTTCCGTCGTCGCTACTGGTCCTCGCCGTCGTCCCGCCGCTGGGCGCGCTCGCGTACGCGACGCTCGCGGTCGTCACCGGCGCGCTCACCCGCGAGGAGCTCGCGGAGATCGTCGACGGGATCGGCGTCCTCCCGCGGGGGCTCGAGCGACGGCTGTTCGCCGCGGTCGATCGGCTGCCGAAGCTCCAGGAGTGATTCAGCTCACGGACGTTTCGACGGCGCCCCGATCGGTCGAGCGGATCGACCGAGCAGCGCTCGCAGCGCGAACCGGAAGGTGTGGTCGGTCTCGGTCAGCCGATTCAGGAAGTACCGCTTCCAGCGGGTGCCGTAGGGGACGTACTGGCCGACGTCGTACTCGGTCGCCAGCTCCCGCTGGACCGCCGGCCGGACGCCCATCAGCATCTGGATCTCGAGGGCCGTCCCGTGGCGCTCGCTCAGTTCGACGGCGTACTCGAGGATCGAGAGGTCGTGGGTCGCGACGGCGACCGGCCCCTCGAGTGTCTCGAACCCACGCTCGAGGACGTCCCGGTAGGCTCGATCCATCCGCTCGGGATCGCGGTAGGCGACCGAGGGCGGTTCGTCGTAGGCGCCACCCCGAACGAGGCGAACCCGTCCGGGGACGCCCGCGAGGCGCTCGAGGTCGGCTGTCGTTCGCTTCAGGTTCGCCTGCAGACAGACGCCCAGTTGCGCGTCGCCGTATCGGGAGACGAACGCCTCGAAGACGTCGAGGGTCGCGTCCGTCGTCGCCCGCTCCTCCATGTCGAGCCAGACGACGACGTCGCGCTCGCTCGCGACCTCGAGGATCGACTCGAGCGACCGACGGAGGACGCCCTCGCCGAGGTCGAGCCCGAGCTGGGAGGGTTTGACCGACACCGATCCCTCGAGTCCCGCGTCGCCGATCGCGGCGACCAGCTCGCGGTACGCTTCCGTATCGGCCCGCACCCGATCGGGATCGTCGTGGTGGGTTCCCAGTCGGTTGATCATACCCCGGATTCCGCGCTCGTTCAACCGACGGACGCGCTCGAGGGCCTCGGCCTCGGTCTCGCCGGCGACGAATCGTCGGGCGACGGGCGGGATCATCCGTTCGGATCGGTCGCATCCGTTCCGCCCGCCGGCTCCCATCGGCAGGTCACGAGCCGCCCTCCGGAGGTTCGGTCCTCGAGGACCGTCGCCTCGACCGGTCGCTCGAGCCCGACGGCGAGTCCGCAGGCCAGCGTCGAGACCGCGGGGTGGTCGAACCGGTCGACGGGACCGAAGGCGTCGTCCGCGACCGCGACCTCGAGCCGTCCCTCGGCCGCGTCGACCGACGGCGCCGCGTCGGAGACGAACTCGAACCGATGGACGAGCGCGTCGGTCAGCTGCTCGGCCAGCCGCTCGGGTTCGGTTGCGAGCCCGTCCTCGAGCGACCGCTCGAGTTCGGCCACGAACGGCGCGCCGACGGGCTCGAGCGACAGCGCCGGCTCGTCGGCGTCGCCTCCGTCTCCGGCGACCGGATCCGCTCCTCGAGGAGGGTCGGCGAGGGGAACGACCAGCCGAACTCCGTCCGGGTCGCTCCCCGAAACCGGAGCGTAGCGTCGGTCGGCGGTACCGTCGACCGTCTCCACGAGCCGGGCGAGGTTGGCTGCGCTCGTCTCGTAGACCCGCGTCGCGTCCCGCGCTTCCACGGTGCGTTCCGGCTCCAGCCCGTACGCGAGTACGGCGGCGACCCCGCCGATCCCGGCGATCGCGAACAGCACTGCCCGCCCGTCCGGTATCGCGAGGCCGGCGACGAACGCGAGCGCGCCGAGGAGGGCGAACCCGACCACGGTTCCGTTCTGCCCCCGGTGGTGGCCGTCGCCCGATTCGCGCCGGAGGGGTGCCTCGAGCGCCCCCTCGTTCGCGGCGAGCGTCGTCGACGACTCCCGTCGAACCACCGAGGTGTCGTCGTCCAGGTCGGTCGTCACGGCTTTCACTCGCCCAACGTACGGCGAAGGGGTGTTTGAAACTGTGGGGCCGAAACGGCGTATTTCCTCGCAGCGAACGGAACAATACGCGATTTCCCACCGATCGGTCAGTCCTCGAGAGGTGATCGGTCCGCTGCGTCTCGTCTCGACTGCGATCGGGTGCGTCGCCTCCGGGAGCCGACACGTGGAGCGGTTCGACCGCGTCCGAGCGAGGCGGTTCGGTCACGTCCCGGTGACCGTCCGGATCGACGACGAACGGGTTTTATGCGCCGACCGTGGTAGGCCACGGGCGATGGGTTCGAACGGTCCGCTCGGCTCGGTTCGACGGCTCCCGGCCGACCTCGCCGTCGCGCTGGCGGTGACGGGACTGGTCACCGTCGCGACGTTCGCTCCGGTGCTCCGCGAGACGCCGATTCGGATTCCGCTCGGACTCGCCTTTCTGCTGGTCGTCCCCGGCTACGTCGTCGTTTCCGCGCTGTTCCCGACGCGGGACGACGTCGACGGCGTCGATCGGTTCTCGCTGTCGGTCGTCTCGAGTGCGATCGTCGTCCCCGCCGTCGGCCTGGCACTGAACGCGACGCCGTGGGGGATCCGACTCGAGCCGATGCTGATCGGGGTGTCGCTTCTCGTTTTGGCAACAGTCGTCGTCGCGACGCGACGGCGACTGGCCGTGCGACCGGCCGACCGGTTCCGGGTGCCGTACCGCAAGTGGGGTCGACGGGCGACGGACGCGCTTCGACCCGACGGCGTCGCCGACCTCGCGCTAACGCTCTCGCTCGCTGTCGCCGTGATCGTCGCCGTCGGCGCGGTCGGGTTTGCCGTCGCCGACCACCACGGCTACGGACCGGCGATCGGCGAGGACGACGACGGCTCCGCGGCGATCTCCCTGCTCGACGCCGACGGGGAGCTGTTGACCGACGGAGTGGAACTCGAGCCCGGAACGACCGAGTCGATCGCGATCGGCGTCGACAACCACGCCGACGAGGAGCGGACGTACACCGTCGTCGCGCTCGAGCAGGAACTCGAGGATGGCACTGTCGACGGGGAGCGCGAACTCGAGCAAGTCGAGGTACCGGTCGACGGTGGTGAGTTTGAGGTGTTCGAGTACGACCTCGAGATGACGGGCAGCGACGGTGGACGGCTCGTCTGGCTCCTGTACTCGGGAGCCGTTCCCGACGAGCCGGCACCCGACACCGCAACAGCACACGTCTCGGTGACGATCGCTGAGAATGAGTGAGAACCTTCTCACCGTGAACGGCGAGGCTTTCCCTGTATATACACCTGGTCATGGTCCAGTCAACGGTCTCGTGGACTTCCCCGCTGGGAGAACACGTCTCGAGGCTATTCCTGGCACGTGGGTGGTGAACGAATCATGACCAGGTGTATAGCGAACGCCAGTCAGTCGTCGCCTTCGAATTCGTCTTCATATCCCCGAGCGTTCCGCGGACGGGGGAGCGAAACCGGCTCGGTACGACCTGCCAGTCCGGGGTTCTCGTTTCGGAATTAGCAGGTGTCGGAGCGGCGTAATTCGGTATTATCGCTGCTCGTCGCGGGCAAGACGTCGCGGAGCCGCTCTCGTGCGACCGTACAAGAGGACTCAAGGTACGGAACGCGATCCTGCGACGGGGCTTTACCAGTACCGGTACATCGGGAAGCGATTCACACCGTATATCGACGATTGAACCGAAGAGACTGTCAACAGGTCACAAGAGGGTACCGAATATATTGCAGCGCATGTCGATCGACTCCGCGATCGTCCTGGCTGCTGGAGAGGGGACCCGTCTCCGTCCGCTGACACGGAACCGCCCCAAGCCGATGCTCCCGGCGGCGACGAAACCGATCCTTGAACACGTCTTCAATCAGCTGATCGACGCGGGAATCTCCGAACTCGTCGTCGTGGTCGGCTACCGACGCGAGCGAGTCCAGTCGTACTTCGGCTCGACCTACCGAAACGTCCCGATCAGCTACGTCGTCCAGGAGAAACAGCTCGGCACCGGCCACGCACTGCTCGCGGCCGAGTCCGAGGTTACTGGCGCCTGTCTGGCGATCAACGGGGACCAGATCGTCGACTCTCGGATCATCGGCGACGTCGTCCGAGCGCACGACTCGAGCGCCGCCGCGACGGTCGCGTACCTCCACAGGTCGAACGTCGAATCCTACGGCGGCGTTCTCGTCGAGGACGGACTCGTGACGGATATCGTCGAGAACCCGCGGGACGGCCGGAACTACCGACTCAACGCGGGCGTGTACGTGCTCGAGCCCGTCGCGTTCGACGGCGTTCGATCGGCCCGGTCGAGAAACGGGGAACACCTCCTCGTCGACGGCCTCTCAACGCTCGTCGACACCGGCGAGATCGTTCGAGGGGTCGCCTCGGAGGGGCTCTGGACCGACGCGACGTATCCCTGGGATCTCCTCGACGTCTCCGCCGAACTGTTCGAGACCGGATTCGTCAACGGTGACCCCGAAATCGGCGACCGCGAGGCGACGATCCACGACGACGCGGTTATTCGCGGTCCCGTCGTGATCGACCGGGACTGTGCGATCGGCCCGGGCGCCGTCGTCGGACCGTACGTCTGCCTCGGAGAGAACGCGACGATCGGCGCCAACGCCGTCGTCGAACGGAGCGTCGTCGACGCCGACACCACGATCGGCGCCAACGCGACCGTCATCGAGTGCGTTACCGGAACCGGCGTCGAGATCGGCCCGGGATCGACGATTCCGGGCGGCCCGGGCGACGTCCGCGTCGGCGACACCGTCTACGAGGACGAAGCCCTCGGCGCGCTGCTGGCGGACCGCGTTATCGACCGCGGCGGCATCGACTACGTCCCGGGGGCACTCGTCGGACCCGAAACGGACATCGAGACCGGGACGACGGTCCGAGGAACGCTCGCCGGCGGAACGGAGGTGCGTTCCTGATGTGTGGAATCATCGGATACGCGGGTGGACAGGCGGACCGGAACGTCGTCGAGGTGCTCTCGAGCGGTCTCTCGAAACTGGAGTACCGCGGCTACGATTCGGCGGGAATTGCGATCGCGGACCCGTCGGTGTCGGTCTACAAGCGAGAGGGCGAACTCGAGGCCCTCGAGGAACACCTCCCCGAGGGAACCGTCGACGCGCTGGCGGGGATCGGCCACACCCGCTGGAGTACGCACGGCCCGCCGTCCGACGAGAACGCCCACCCCCACACCGACTGCGAGGGACGGGTCGCCGTCGTCCACAACGGGATCGTCGAGAACTACCGCGAGCTTCGCGACGAGCTCGAGGCCGCGGGCCACGTCTTCGAGAGCGAAACCGACACCGAGGTCATCCCCCACCTCATCGAGGCGGCCCTCGAGCAGGGCGCCGACCCCCGCTTCGCGTTTCGCCGGGCGATCGAGCGCCTCGAGGGGAGCTACGCCGTGGCCGCGGTGTTTCACGGTCGAGAGGAGGTGTACGCGACCCGGGACCAGTCGCCGCTCGTGCTCGGCGTCGACGACGGCTGTGCGCTGTTGGCCAGCGACGTTCCCGCCTTCCTCGAGTACACCGACGAGGTCGTCTATCTCGAGGACGGCCAGTTCGCGACGATCAGACCGAGCGGGATCGAGGTCCGCGACGAGCGGGGAGCGCTCGTCGACGTCTCGGTCGAGACCGTCGACTGGGATCCCGAGGACGCCGGCAAGAGCGGTTACGACCACTACATGCTCAAGGAGATCTACGAACAGCCCCGGTCGATCCGGGAGTGTCTCCGCGGACGTCCACGGCCCCTCGAGGAGGCGGTCTCGATCGAGGAGCTCGACGGCCTGTCGCGACCGACCGAGGTGCAGTTCGTCGCCTGCGGCACCTCCTATCACGCCTCCCTGTACGGCGCTCGGCTGTTCCGCGAGCGGGGCGTCCGGGCGACGGCGTTTCTCGCGAGCGAGTACGACGTCGAGCGACTGCCGGTCGACGACGGGACGCTGGTCGTCGGCGTCACCCAGAGCGGCGAGACCGCGGACACCCTGCGCGCGCTTCGAACCGCCAACGGGGTCGGCGCGCGGACCCTCGCGGTCACGAACGTCGTCGGGAGTTCGGCCGCACGGGAGGCCGACCATACCATGTACATCCGCGCGGGACCCGAAATCGGCGTCGCCGCGACGAAGACGTTCTCCTCCCAGCAGGTCGCCCTGGCGATGCTCTCGAGCGCGCTCACCGACGAGTGCTCGCGGCGGTTCGTCGAGGCCTTGCGGGAGCTTCCCGACGGGATCCAGTCGATCCTCGACGGCTCGAACGCGCGGGCCGTCGCCGAGGAGTACGTCGGCGCCGACGCCTACTTCTTCATCGGCCGCGGGTACGAGGCGCCGGTCGCCCTCGAGGGCGCACTCAAGATGAAGGAGATCACGTACGAACACGCCGAGGGCTTCGCGGCCGGCGAGCTCAAACACGGACCGCTCGCGCTGGTAAGCGAGGCGACGCCGGTGATCGCGCTGGTCAACGGCCGGGCGAACACCGATCGGATGCTCGGCAACGTCACGGAGGTCGAGACTCGAGGAGCGCCGATCGTCGCGGTGACCGACGATCCGGGTGCGGTCGCGGGCCACGCCGACCACGTCCTCTCGGTGCCCGAGACCCACTGGCGGTTCTACCCGATCCTGGCGAACGTCCAGCTGCAGCTGCTCGCCTACTGGGTCGCCAACCGGCTGGGCCGATCGATCGACAGGCCGCGCAACCTCGCGAAGAGCGTCACTGTCGAGTGAGACGGTTTGCTGCACCGAGTTGCCGGTGGGACCGCAGGCCGGATCGCGGTCCCACCGGAACTGACGTACAGCAGACAGTATGAGAACTCGAGCTACTCGCGGTCGTCCTCCTCGACGCTCGCGCGTCGGCGCAGCCACTCGAGGCCGAGCGCGCCGCCGGCGATCCCGGCACCGGTGGTGAAGCCGGGCATCCCCTCGGTGTCGTCGTTACTATCAGCATCGACGTCGTCCGAGTCGGTAGCCCCGTCGCCGTCCTGACCGGTTGCGGAGCTGTTCTCTTCGATTTCTCGAGTTTCGTTGTTGTCGTCCGTCTCCGTGTCCCCGTCGTCCGTCGTGCCGGTTTCGGTGTCGTTACCCCTCGATTCGTCGCCTCCCGTCTCGTCGGTCGCGTTCCCGTCGGTGTCGTCGTTCGCCTCCTCGCCGGTGTAGCCGTCGTCGGTCTCGGTACCGTCGACCTCCTCGAGGCCGTCGCCGTCCGAGTCGGCAGCCCCATCGTCGCCGTTCGAACCGTCGCTTCCGTCCTCGTCGGAGCCGTCCTCACCGGCGTCGTCGCTCGAGTCGTCCGGGTCGTTCCCGTCGTCCTCGTTCTCCCCGTCGCCGTCGCTCTCCTGCGTCTCGTCGTCTCCCTCCGCTTCGGTTTCGCCTTCGTCTTCGCCGTCCGACTCCTCGTCTTCGGTCTCCTCGGACTCCTCGTCCCCGCTGCCCGATCCGGAGCGGATGGCGACCAGCCGTTCGTCACCTGCGTCCCCGCTCGCGGCGACGTAGACGGTGTCCTCGCTGGCGGCGTACCACTCCGAGAGGTCGCCGATGTCGAGGTCGTCGTGGGTGAACGTCCACTGCTCGGTGCCGTCCTCAAGGTCGAACCCGTACAGTGCGTCGACGTACTCGTCGCCCGGGTAGTAGGGAACGATGACGGTCTCGCCGACGATCACGGGGCGGCGCCAGGCGTCCGTGCCTCCGCCCTCGCTCCAGTTCTCGGTTCCCTCGTGGTCGGCGCTCGAGAACCCGTGTCTGCCCGTCGTCACGCGCGTCCCGTCGGTCATCGCGGGCGGGAACCGGAAGGTGAGTCGATCGACCTCCTGACCCGTGTCGGCGTCGAGTACCGGATAGGTGTCGCCGTCGGCGATCGAGCCGGTGTAGACCCTGTCGGCGGTCGCCATCACGTGGCCGTGGGGGTCCCACTGCCACTGCTCCCAGTAGGTCCACTCGGTCTCGCCGGTGCCCGCGTCGAGCGCGGCGAAGCCGGCGGTGCCGTCGGCGCCGACGCCCTCGCCGACGGCCGCGTAGACGGAGCCGTTCGCGACCGCGAGGGGGACGGCCGCGAACGAGACCGTCGCGTCGTCGATCTCGGGCATTCCGGTCCCGGACTCGCGCTCGAGGGCGACCGACTCGCGGCGCCACTCGAGCGAGCCGTCGGCTGCGTCGAACGCCAGCAGCTCCCCGTCGGCGACGAGGGAGACGGTGCCGTCGACAACGGTCGGGGACGTCGACTCGCCGCCCTCGAGATCGGTCGTCCACCGAATCTCGCCGCTGGCGGCGTCCAGGGCCGTGAGCGCCTCGCCGCCGACGTAGACGGCGTCGTCGGCGACGGCCGGGGTTCCGGCGGCGCCGAGTCCCTCCGCGGTCCAGGCGACCGATCCGTCGGCGTCCTCGAGGGCGTGAACGCCCGTTCCGGTTCGGAGGTAGGCGGTACCGTCGACGGCCGCGAGGTCGCCCGCCCGGTCGTACGTCCACGCCACCGTCTCGGGTTCAGGGAACGCACCGTCCGCCGGCACAGATGCGGTGTTGCCGGCGTTCCCGCGGTAGGACGACCACCCGCCCGCTTCCGAACCCGCCGTTCCCTCGAACTCCGCCTCGGCCGTCCCGGCGGAGGCCAGCACGCTTCCAGCCGCGAGCGCTACACCGGTCGACAGCACGGATCGACGACGCCAGTTTGCCATACTTTCTCTCCCCTCGAGACGACCATTGCTATCCGGTTGCTATAGTAGAACTTGTTCTATGCACAACTGTTCTAAACAATTGTATCGTCTCCCAAGCGCACAATATATCGTCGATCGGCGGGAGCCGACCTCCGAGGCGGACAGCGCCGCACCGTCCTCGCGCCGGAATAGTAATCGCTGGATAACGTATCGAAAAAATCGCTGTCGCGACCGCCGATTCGCGACCGCTATCACCGATACGCTCGCGCGATCAGTCGGCGAGGTGGCGGTCGACCGCCTCGCGGACGTTGAATCCCGGCCGGATCGGGACGCCCTCGAGGGCGGCCAGCTCGCGGTCGACGAACGCGAGGGGATCGTCGGGCAGGAACTCGGTGCGGTCGCGGTCGGCGACCATCTCGCGGACCGCAGTTCTCGAGTCCGCGTCGAGGGCGATCCCGCCGAGGAAGGCGGCCCCGGCGTGGTCGGTGCCGGCGCGAGCCCAGTCGGCGTCGGCCTCGTCGCTGAGACTCGCCAGCGCGAGCGGTGGCTCGAACATCTCATACGGACCGTTGTCGTTCGGTACCGGTGATCGCTGTCCCCGTCCCAGCGATCACCGGTAAAACGTTCCAACGATCCGTATCAGTGATCGTGACCGTCGTAGCCGTGGGTGCCATGCTCTCGCGCTCCATCGATCCACTCGGACGCGTCGCGTTCGCCTTCCGCGAACTCCAGCGTGCGCTCGGCCAGTTCGGCGTTCTCGAGTACGCCGTCCGCGAGCAGGAGCCGCTCGAGAGCAGCGAGCCACCGCCGGTAGTACGCCGCCTCCGACGCTTCTTCGTCGGCGGGGACGGCCGACTCGTCGGCCCGTTCGATCTCCTCGGCGAGCCGTTCCTGGAACGTCCCCCACTCGTACGTTCCGTCCGCCGAGAGCGCGACCGCGATGGCGAAGGCCCGGGCCTGCCAGGGGGTACGGAAGGTCCGTGAGTCGTCCGCCGCGGGCTCGAGGGCCGGGAGTCGGGGCGCCGGCTCGTCGTCGGTCATCGGTCGCCCTCGCCGGTATCTTCCCGCTGGCATGTGTCCTCGAGCCGTTCGACGCCGATCATCGCGTCCCGCGTCACGAGATCGACCAGTTCGTCCGCGGCCATTCCCGCCGTTCCGGATGGGCGCTGTGGAAGCACCATGTACCGACACTCTGAGGTGCTGTCGTGGACGTGGACCTCCACGTCCGGCGGGAGGTCGGTGCCGAACTCGTCCGCGAGCAGTGCCCGCGGCTCCTTGACCGCCCGCGATCGGTACTCGGGAGTTTTGTACCACGTCGGCGGCAGCCCGAGCAGCGCCCACGGGTAACACGAACAGAGCGTACAGACCACGAGGTGGTGCTCGTCCGGGCCGTTCGCGACGACCTCGAGGTCGATCGCGTCGCCGTCGACATCGACCACCTCCGCTGCGGCGGCCATCCCGTCCGCGAGGAGCCGGTCACGGTACTCGTCGTCGGTCCACGCTCGAGCGACGACGCGGGCCCCGTTGAGCGGCCCGATCTCGTGTTCGTAGGTGGCGATGATCTCGTCGACGGCGTCGGTCGAGAGCAGTTCCTTCTCGACGAGAAGCGACTGGAGTGCGCGGACGCGCGACTCCGGATCGTGGGCCCGCGCGTGTTCGTCTACGTCGAACTCGGTGCCGTCGCTCATCGCGATCCCTCCGCGTCGGCTTCCGCCGGCTTCAGGTACGATTCCCACAGATCGAGGGTGACGCTGACGCCGTCTTCGGCGTCCTCGCCCCACAGCTCCGTGCCGTCGAACGCCACCTGGTAGAGCGGTTCGGCGCCGTCGTCCCCGTGGGCGCGAGCGTCGGGGAGCACCTGCGTACCGCGGCGGGCGACGACCTCGCCGCGAGCGCGGCGGGCGTAGCGCGGACAGCGGGTGTGGCCGTCCGGATGTCGGTTCCGGACGACGACCGCGTCACCGACCGCGAACAACGGCGACTCCGCGGGGGCGTCCGTCGCGTAGGAGTCCTCAACGCCGGCCGCGAGTCGGCCGAGCATCCGGGGATCCTCGTAGTCTGGCACGGTCGCCGTCCCGGCCTCGAAGGCGTCGGTTCGACTCGCGAACGTCCCGGGATCGATCACGTCGTCCTCGAGCAACAGCCGTGTGAGCGCGGTGACCCACCGGTCGTAGTACGTCGACTCGAGGTACTGCTCCGGCGGCAGTCGCTCGATGCTGTGTCGAAACTCGTCGATCGAGGCGACGCGGTTCCCGAGCGTGGCGACGAACGTGGCGTACGCCTCGCCTTCCCAGCGCTCGTGGAAGGTGTCGCTCTCGCCGCCGTCGTACGGAACCGGACCGAACCCGTCCATTCCGCCGACGTCGTGGATCCCGTTCATGGCACGTCCGTGGACAGGAACCGTGATAAACCTAGCTTCCGGCCGACCGCGGAGCGCCGCGGATTACCGGGACGGCGTCTCGAGGCCGGGTCCCTGGTGCCGGTCGACGGCCGCCCGGACGCGCTCGAGCACCACTGGATCGTCGCTCGGCCGGCCGACGCTGACCGCGTCCGCGCCGTAGTCGACGTACTCGCGGACCGTCTCGTCGTCGCGGACGCCGTTGTTCGCGACGACGAACAGGTCGGTCGCGTCGTCGATCCCGGCGATCACCGACTCGGTGTCCATCGCGTCGACGTGGACGAACGACGCGCCCGCGGCCTCGAGTTCGGCGGCGAGCGCGGGGAGCTCGACCCCCGGAACCTCCGCGCGGACCTTGACGCCGACGACTGCCCCAGTCTCGGCCGCGCGGGCGACGTACTCCGCGAGTCGGTCGCTATCCCGCAACAGCGTCTCGCCGCAGCCGACGGCACAGAGCTCCTCCTGGCGGCAGTGGGCGTTGATCTCGAGGACGGCCCCCCGGTCCCGACAGATTCGCGCAGCGTCGGCGACCGGTCCCGGGGTCACGCTGCGGACGTTGAACCCCGGTCGGATCGGGACGTCCTCGAGGGCGGCCAGTTCGCGGTCGACGAACGCGAGGGGGTCCTCGGGGAGAAACTCCGTCCGATCGCGGTCGCGGACCATCTCGCGGGCCGCGGCCCTCGAGTCCGCGTCGAGGGCGATCCCGCCGAGGAAGGCGGCCCCGGCGTGGTCGGCACCGGCGCGGGCCCAGTCGGCGTCGGCCTCCCCGCTGAGACTCGCCAGCGCGAGCGGTGGCTCGAACATCTCAGCGCACCCGCTCGAGGGCGTCCTCGACCGCACCGATCACGCGTTCGGCGTCGCTCGAGTCGTCGATTCGGATATCGGTCCGGATCGTGGGTTCGTCGAACGTCGTCCCGTCGTCCTCGTCGAGCACGAACGCGTCGACGAAGGGGTAGGCCTCGGCCAACCCCGGCGTCCCGGGCTCGTAGCCGACGGCGTCCATCAGCTCCGCGGCGGGCCCCGAGAACGCCTCGCTTCCCAGGAACGGAGAGACGGCGACGACGGTCGTCTCCGCGAGCGCGTCGGCGATCCCCGGCACGGCGAGCATCGGACCGATGCTGGTGATTGGGTTGGAGGGGCCGAGGACGACGGGGTCGGACAGCGCCTCGAGCACCCCTGGCGCGGGGTTGGCCGTCTCGGCGCCGCGGAACTCGACCGTCTCGACAGTCGGTTCGCCGCGCTCGGCGACCCAGTACTCCTGGAAGTGGATCGGTCCCTCCGGTGTGTGGACGAGACTCGCCACGGGGTCGTCGCTCATCGGCAGCAGATCGAACGCCAGATCGAAGGCGTCGGCGAGCGTTTCGGTCGCCTCGCTCAAGGTGTGGCTCCGATCGATGAGGCTCGTCCGCGTGATGTGGACCGCGCGGTCGCGGTCACCGATCGTCATGAACTCCGCGATCCCCGAGAACCGCCGCCAGTTCGCGAGCTCCCGGCCCGCGGTCTGTCGGTCGTCGGCGAGGTACTGCGGCCCCGTCGGCAGGTCCGCCGCGTCGGCGAGCGCGAACAGCTCGGCGTTCGTCTCGTGGGTGTCGTCCGCGATCCCCCACCACGTCTCGCGGTCGAGGACGTCCCCGCCCTGGAAGAGGACGGTGTCGACGTCCGGCGAGACGAACAGTCCGCCGAGTTCGAGGTCGTCGCCCGTGTTGGCGACGACCGTCGTCTCCGCCGGCGAGAACGCGGCCTCGAGGCCGTCGAGCAGCTTCGGGGTCCCGGTGCCCCCGGAGAGAAACGTGACCATACGCGGGAGTCTCGAGCGAGGGCGCCTAATGCGTTGCGACCTGGCCGTCACACGCTCCTCGAGGGGCGTCCCGAGCTACCGGTTCCAGGCCGCCTCGTCGGGGTCGACCAGCCGCTCACCGCGATCGAGGTCGTCGATGCGCTCGCGCTCGTCCTCGCTCAGTTCGATCTCGAGCGCGTCGTAGTTCTCGCGGATGTGCTCGCCGCTTCCCTTCGGAATCGGGACGACGCCCTCCCGCCCGTAGTGCCAGGCCAGTGCGACCTGAACCGGGGTCGCGTCGTGGGCGTCCGCGATCTCCCGCAGTTCGTCGATCTCGTTTACCTCGGCCTTCGCGATGGGACAGTACGCCACCGTCGTCACGTCTCGCTCGCGCGCGAACGAAACGAGGTCGTCCTGCTGGAGCCGCGGATGGAGTTCGACCTGGTTGGCGAGGACGGGCGCCTCGAGGATTTCGACCGC
Organism: Natronococcus sp.; assembly: GCF_047921035.1. Taxonomy (NCBI): domain Archaea; kingdom Methanobacteriati; phylum Methanobacteriota; class Halobacteria; order Halobacteriales; family Natrialbaceae; genus Natronococcus; species Natronococcus sp. The sequence goes on along the minus strand of NZ_JBLRWX010000015.1, from coordinate 19,975 downwards.
CTCCTCGAGCAGGTCGGTCGTGAAGTTGCTGACGCCGACGTGGTCGGTCCAGCCCCGGTCGCGAACCTCGTCGAACGCCGGCAGGGTGTCCTCGGGCTCGTAGGCGCCCGTCGGCCAGTGGACGTACAGCAGGTCGACCGACTCGACGCCCAGGCGCTCGAGGCTCTCCGCGGTCGTCTCGAGGACGTCCTCGCGCGCGAGGTTCTCGGGGTGGACCTTCGTCGCGAGGAAGACGTCCTCGCGGGGAACGTCGCTCTCCTCGAGCGCGCGGCCGACGGCCCGTTCGTTGTCGTACATCTGTGCCGTATCGATGTGGCGGTAGCCGGCCTCGAGTGCGGTCTTGACGGCTTCGGTGCAGGCCTCGCCCTCGTGGCCCGAGGTGCCCAGACCGGGCTGTGGGATCTCCGTCGGTGACATAGGGCGTGCTACGCCGACCCACCACTCGGGGGTGGGGAAAGCGGCAAGGTGTGACTGTCCGACAGCGGCGTCGCGCTCGAGCGATAGACCCGAACCGCGACTCAGGGAACCTTGATGTAGCCGTACCCCTCCGCCTGGAGCTTCGCGATCTCGCCCACCGAGGCCGGGACGACCGTCACCGCCTCGAGCAGTTCCGACTCGTCGATCCCGAACCCCTCGAGGGAGTTCGCACAGCCCTTGAACGCGACGCCATCCTCGGCAAGGGTTCGGATCCGATCGGCATGGTCGGTCTCGTCGGCGACGTAGAGACTGATTGCGGCGCTGTTGACGACGAACTCGACCGCGTCGGTGTCGGTCGTCTCGTCGGCCAGCAGGTTCTCCAGGTTGTTCAGCGCCCGATCGTGGTCCGCCTCGTCACCGCTGGTCAGGTGGAGGATGGTCCGGACGGGCGGCTCCTCGTCGTCCGTGGCGGGTTCCTCCTCGGACTCGTCCGGGGTCGTCTCCCCGTCGCTCTCCGTCTCGGTCGGTTCGGCGTCGTCCTCGTCGTCCCCGCCAGCGCGCCCGACCGCGTAGCCGCCGGCCGTTCCGACCGCGACCACCGATCCGGTTCCCGCGAGGTAGCGTCGTCTGTTCATACGCGAGAATACACGCGAAGTGATAAAAGCGTTGCAGATGAGAGTCAGGATGTGGTGTATTTATGCGAAATCCGTCCGCAGCGGTCCCCTCGACGACGCTACCGGTCGACGAACCAGTCGGCGAAACTCCCCTCGAGCAGCGTCTCGGACTGGTTCTCGACGTAGCGCTGCTGCATCGATTCGATCGCCGCCTCGAGGTCGGCGCCGTCGTCGACCGCCTCCCGGACCCGGTCGTGCTTCCAGCGAGCGGGGGTCATCTTCTGGCGGACCCGCCGACGGAGCGGGTAGAGGTACTTCGCGGCCTCCTCCTCGGTGAGCCCGCGGTTCGTGAGGCCGTCCTCCGCGTGGGCCAGCAGGTCCTCGTAGAGCTCGAGTCGGTCGGTGGTTTCCCGCCCATCGTTGGTGATCCAGGTCAGTTCGGCGTCGAACCCCTCGCGCATCGCGGCGTAGAAGTTCTCGCGGGCGACCGCCCAGTCGAGTTCGACGATCGGATGCTCGAGGCGGGTCAGACTCTCGAGCAGGCCGGCGAACGCCGCGAGGAAGGCGATCGAATCTCTGACCGTAGGCTGGGCGGCGACGGGGCGGAACTCGATGCGGGCGTTGGCGGCCGAGCGGGTCGGTCCGCCGAAGACGGGGCGAACCCACCGCCAGTAGGTGCCGTGCTTGCGCCGGAAGTGCGAGAAACTGTCGTCGAAGCGCTCGCCGGCCTCGACGGGCATCGGGACGATGGTGTCGTCGGCAGCGATGCGGTCGATCGCCTCGTCGACGCTCGCTAAGTCCTTCGGGAACCGGACTTTCCCCTCGCCGGTAGAGGGATCGTTGAGCACCGTCTCGAAGACGCTGATCCGGTGTTCCATCCAGGCGTCCGCGAGAATTTGCTCGGGGGTCCCGTCGTCGTCGTACAGATCCGGCGGGAAAAAGGGCGAGTTGACCCCCAGCGCGAGCAGCGGGCCCGCGATCCGCAGCGCGTAGTTGAAGTAGATCGGAAGATCGGGCGCGTGGGCGACCTGGTAGTGGGGCTGGATCGACGTGATCAGGCTCTCGGGCATGACCGTGTCCGCCTGCAGGGAGACGTGGGGCGCCTCGATGCGCATTCCCGCGGTGTCCGCCCCGCTGGTGTTCGCCATCGCGTGGTAGCGACCCGAATCGCTCATGTTCGTCGCGACGCGGATCGTCCGCTCGGATCCGTCGGGGCCCGTGATCGTCTGCTCGATACTGTCGGTGAGGTACGTCCTCGCGTCCTCGCCCTCCGGCGGGATCGTCCACAGCGAGTCGCTGACCAGGCGCATCCCCTCCGAGCGAGTCACCCGCAGCGCGGTCTGCAGTCGCGCCTTGATCTCGGCCTCCTGGGCGACCAGGCCGTACGCGCTCAGGGGTTGGGGACTGGTCGTCATCTCGGCGTTGTGCAGTCCCAGTTCCTTCTCGAAGCCGATCAGCTCGAGCAGCCGTCGGGGCACCCGGCGAAGCGTGCAGTCGTCGGACTTGACGGCGTAGAACTCGTACTCGAAGCCGACGATCGCCTGCGGGTTGTCGAAGACGCCCTCCTCGACGGCCTCCTTGATCACCTCGGCGTCGGCCTGGGCCCGGTCGCGAAACTCGTCGGCGTCGACGGACAGCACGTCCGCGACCCGCGATGCGAGTTCCGCCTCTTCTGATGACATACGCCCCTGTCCGCGCCCGACCGTCTTGAAAGCACGCTCTCGAGGATCGGCCCGTCTCCGAACCGTTTTACACCCGTCGACGGCTACACGTCCCCGATGGAGTTCGCCACGTTCGCCGACCGAGCCGCCGCGATCGAAGCCGAGCCCGCGGACCTCGAGATCGTCGCCCGCGTCGCGACCCTGCTCGAGGACGCGGCCGACGGGAACGGCTCGCGGACCGTCGAAATCGTCGCTCGCTACGTTCAGGGACGGGCTTTCCCGGCCTGGACCTCGAGAACGCTCGATATCGGACCCAGCGCCTGCTACGAGGCGATCGCCCGCGCGGCGGGGACGAACGTCTCCCCCGACGATGTCGAGGACCGCCTCGCCGAGGTCGGCGAGATCGGCGACGTGGCCGCGAGCTACGAGTTCGGCGGCCAGCGGGGGCTGGGCGCCTTCGGAAACGGCAACAGCACCGGCGACCTCACCGTCCGCGAGGTCGACGACACCTTGCGCGACCTCGCGGCAGCCGAGGGGTCGGGCAGCCAGGACCGCAAGGTCGACCTGCTGTTCGGACTGTTCAATCGATGCTCGAGCGACGAAGCTCGCTACCTCGCCCGGCTCGTGCTCTCGGAGATGCGCATCGGCGTCGGCGAGGGGACGGTCCGGAACGCGATCGGCGAGGCGTTCGACGTCCCCACCGAGCGCGTCGAGCGCGCGCTGCAGGTGTCGAACGACTACGGCGAGGTCGCCCGGGTCGCCCTCGAGGACGGCCGTGAGGGCCTCGACGCGATGGACCTCGAGGTCGGCCGCCCGGTCCAGGCGATGCTCGCCCAGGCCGGCACCGTCACGGGAGCCCTCGAGGAGTGGGACGAGGCCGGCGTCGAGTGGAAGTACGACGGGGCTCGTTGTATTTCGGGATATACACCGATTTACACACGCGACCGGGGGCAACTCGCCGTTCGTGATCTCGAAGTTGGAGATAGGGTCCTCACACACAAAGGACGGTTCCGGGAGGTTGTAGCTAAAAATAAACGGGCAATCGATAGCACCGAACGGATATTCGAACTTTCGACGTATTTCGGGACGGAGTTTAAAATAACAGAGGGTCACGAGATGTTGGTTTACGATTCGGGAGACACTCAATGGATTCCGGTCGAAGACGTTACTGCGTCTGAAACGCTTGCCTTTCCGGTTCCCAATGTCCAGTCTTCCTCGACACCTCCTGAGCAACTCCAACTCAACACCATCGACAACTATACAAAAGAATTCGAACTATCGACGTCGTTCTATCGGTTCCTCGGATATTGGATCGGTGATGGTTCTACGAACGACTACAATGGCAACAACCGAATTGGATTGATGTTTCATAACGATGATTCGGATTTATTGGAAGAATATCGATCGATTGTCGTCAATACGCTCGGAATCTCACCGGAGAACGTACACACCTATAACCACGGTGGTGCGACCAATATGTACTGGACGGACGGTCCATTATTCAAATGGTTATGCAACAATTTCAGAAAAGGGGATCAGGATGGATGGAGGGGAAAAACAGTCCCGGACTGGTTCTGGAACCTGTCGGAGGAACAGATAGATGCGTTCCTCACGGGTTGGGAAGAAGCAGACGGATACGAAGACCCGCAGGGGAGACGATATATCACAACGAAGGAGCGATATCTTGTATCCATAATACAGCTCATAGCGTTGACGTTCGAGCGAGTTTTCGGAATTCGCCGAGTTAGAAAAAACGACAAAACGTACTATCGTCTAACAATATCCCAGTCTGACCGGTATGCACGGATAGAGAACGGATTCGTTGTCGTCGATACCCTCTCTAAAACGGAGCTGTCTCGAAAGAATCCACGAGAGGTAGATCCACGCCAAACGGTATACAATCTACAGGTTGCAGACGACGAAAGTTACTGCGTTCCGCTTACTGCGGTACACAATTGTCAACTTCATTTCGATGGCGATTCGATCGGTGTCTTCTCGAGAAACATGGAGGACGTCACCGACGCGCTTCCCGAGGTCGTCGAGTTCGCCGACGACTACCTCGCCGAACCCGTCATCCTCGATGGCGAGGTCGTCGCGATCGACGACGACGGCTCCCCGCTGCCGTTCCAGGAGGTGCTCAAGCGCTTCCGTCGCAAACACGACGTCGCGAAAGCTCGCGAGGACGTCGCCGTTCGGCCCGTCTTCTTCGACTGTCTGCACGCCGACGGCGAGGACCTGCTCGAGGAGCCGCTGACGAGCCGCCACGAGCGACTCGAGCGGGTTCTGCGCGAGGAACCCGGCCAGGAGCCCGACGAGGTCGAGGGGCTGTCCCTGCTGTGGCGCACCGACGATCCCGAGGAGATCGAACGGATCGACGCCGAGGCCCTCGAGGCGGGTCACGAGGGGATCATGCTCAAGAACCTCGAGTCGACGTACTCGCCGGGGCGTCGCGGGAAGCACTGGCGCAAGCGGAAACCCGACGTCGAGACGCTGGACTGCGTCGTCACGGGCGCGGAGTGGGGCGAGGGCCGGCGGGCGACGTTTCTGGGGACGTTCGAGCTCTCGGTGCGAGACGAGGACGCGCTCGAGACGGTCGGCAAGGTCGCGACCGGAATTACGGACGAGAAGCTCGCCGAGCTGACGGAACTGCTCGAGCCCCATATCGCGAGCGAGGACGGCCAAGCGGTCGAACTCGAGCCCGCGGTCGTCTTCGAGGTCGGCTACGAGGAGATCCAGTCCTCGCCGACGTACTCCTCGGGCTATGCCCTGCGGTTTCCGCGGTTCGTCGGCGTGCGCTCGGACAAGGATCCCGGGGACGCAGATAGCGTGGGGCGGCTCGAGCGGCTTCGAGACGAGTGAGAAAAAGTCGGTACGACGTTCTCTGAACCGAGCGGTCACCCGTTGGTGCCCGGTAGTCGATGAATTTCGGTACGCCTCGCCGCAGGTCTCGATCCGGGTTCGTTCTGCGTCGCGACCTCGAGTTGACGGGCATCGGTGAAAACTGGTTGACTGGGCGCCCTGCGTTCGCCGGACACGAGGGGATTCACACTCTCACCGACGGATTCTTTCACCCACAGATAGTTTCGCTCACGCACTCGTCCAGTGAAAGAGACGGTGCGTCTGCCGCGACGACGGGCGAGATACCCGAAGTTCTCGATCAGCGGCTTGTTGGAATCACCGCTGGCCTCGCCGATTGCCTTGGCGACGAACGTGACGAAGTCATGGAAGCCGAAGGCGTAGACTTATGCCGCCTCGAGGTAGGCCTCGACCGCCTCGCGCAGGGTCTTGTTGTCTCGATCAAACAACCGAGCATGACCCCCTTGACCACGTGTTCGTAAGTAGAAGCCGACTCGAAGAGATATCGTCTATTAGACCAATTCATTGTGTTTTCTATGGTATTTAAAATTTCCATCCTACAGTATGAGTAGTAAAGAGGTAGCAAATTTGGTGATGTCTACCGACAAGCGGACATCTCGGCGACGTACCGTACTTCGAGCAATTGCGGGATCAGCCTCTCTGGGCGGCGTAGGTGTTGGCATGGTGATCCGAAGACAACCCACCTGGATAATCACTTAGACATCAGTAACAGTAACGTCGAACTAACCGACCGGGATCCGAGTATAACACGGACTATCGACGGCGACTATGTCACCGTTACCCTCGAAGGAAGCGCCAGATCGGTCGGATTCTCCCTCTCCTATCCAGTGTACGTAGATAACGGTCAAGTCGGCCCTGGGGAGTATTCACCAGGCACTGCCGGAGAATACTCGGTCAGGTTCTCCGGGTGTAGTGAGCGAGACGTTACCGACACTATCGGTTACTCCGAACTTCGGAGTTCGGTAATCATTCCGGACCTCGAGAGCGGAATCGGCCTCAGTTGGTCGACAGAGGTCGGGGCACAAACAACCAATTCAGGTTCCTGCTGATTTCCCTAAGAGGCCAGGGAATACTATCCATTCGATGATGTCTCGCAAGAAGGGCCACACTTATAAATACAGACTTTTTTAGTATAAAACTACATTAGTCTAATTACGGGTAAAAATGTCCACGGAACTGCGGTAACGATAGATGATAGTATGATACAACCAGAGACGAACACACGCGAACTGTTGAGCGAAAGCATCGAAATATTCGAACTATTGGTAGTCTGGTCAGTGATCGCCGTCGTTCCGCTGGCCTACTACGCGTTCGTCGATTCGGACAGCATAGTCGGTCTCGGCTCTCGATACGTCGGGTACTTCGTGCTCGTTCTCGGCGGCGCCAACGTGTTGCTGTACGTGATCGCAAGAGGCATCTCCCTCGCGCAGACCGATCGCGTCTGAGACGGATCGCTGTACCGGTGTTCCGGCGCAACCGTCACCCCGGGTCGCGGGTGCGCTGGAAACGACGTCCGGCCGTCTGAGGGGTTCTCGTCGACGGCGCTGACGAAGCCGATCGAGCGAACAAAAACGACGGCACCGGCTTCGGGAGGACTCAGCCGAAGTTCTCGATCAGCGCCTCGTCGGAATCGCCGCCCGCGTCGTCGATCGTGTCGGCGACGAACGCGACGAAGTCGTGGAAGCCGAAGGCGTAGAGCTGGCCGTCCTCGAGGTGGTCCTCGATCGCCTCTCGCAAGGTCTCCTCGTCGCCCTCGTCGACGAAGACGACCGTCGCGCCGGCGTCCTCGAGGGTCTCGAGGCGGTCGACGTGGGCCGGTTCGTCGTCCTGATAGATCACGACGGCCTCGTGGCCCGCGTCGTGGGCCCCCTCGGCGATCGAGACCGCGGGGCCGACGCCGGGGCCGCCGGCGATCGCGACGATATCGCGGTCGCGTTCGTAGGTGATCTCGCCGAACGGGCCCTCGACGTGGACGGTCGCGCCCGGCTCGAGGTCGGCGAGCCACGGCGAGAGGTCGCCGTCGGGATCGACGCCGACGGTGAGTTCGAACGTGTCCTCGACCGAGGCCGACGAGAGCGTGTAGTGGCGCGCGACGACGTCGTCCTCGTCGTGGTCGGCCCGCTGGTCGTCGGCTCCCGGGACGGCCCGGAGCAGCACGAACTGTCCCGGAAGCGCGTCGAACCCGTCGGGAGTTTCGAGTTCGAGCGCGACGGTATCGGGGCCGACCTCGCGTACGGCGTCGACGGCGACTGGCGTCCCTTCCATATCCGATCAGTTCGGGAGGAGCGTGAAAAGCGGTTCCGTTCCGGCCGAACCGAGCGGCGGCGACTCGCGGATATACTCACGCTCGAGTAAGCCTCTATGAGGGCTTTCAGAAGCCTTTTCATTTACTGGGAGCAAGGTGCCGCATAACATGGCAGCGGACCTCAACTGGGCGATCGGAGGCGAGGCTGGCGACGGCATCGACTCCACCGGCAAAATCTTCGCTCAAGCGCTCTCGCGTGCCGGGCGACACGTATTCACCTCGAAAGACTTCGCGTCTCGGATCCGTGGCGGCTACACGGCCTACAAGATCCGAACGTCCGTCGACGAGGTCCAGAGCGTCGTCGACAGGCTCGACATTCTCGTCGCGCTTACCCAGCGGACGATCGACGAAAATCTCGACGAACTCCACGACGGCAGCGCGATCATCTACGACGGCGAACGCTCGTGGGACGCCGAGATTCCCGAGGAGATGAAGGGAATCGACGTCCCGCTGAAGTCGCTGGCGGAGGACGCCGGCGGCGCGATCATGCGCAACATCGTCGCGCTCGGAGCGGCCTGCGAGATCACCGGGTTCGACGTCGAATATCTCGACGAATCCCTCGAGAAGCGCTTCGGCGGGAAGGGGACCCAGATCGTCGAGAACAACAAGGAAGCCGCTCGCCTGGGCCAGGAGTACGTCCAGGAGAACTACGAGGTCGACGACCTCGGCTACGACCTCGAGACGACCGACGAGGACTACGTCCTGCTCAACGGCAACGAGGCGATCGGCATGGGTGCGATCGCCGCCGGCTGTCGGTTCTACGCGGGGTACCCGATCACGCCTGCGACCTCGATCATGGAGTACCTGACGGGTCGGCTCGAGGACTACGGCGGCCACGTCGTGCAGGCCGAGGACGAGCTTTCGGCGATCAACATGGCGCTCGGCGCGGCCCGGGGCGGGGCGCGGTCGATGACCGCGACCTCGGGCGCCGGGGTCGACCTGATGACCGAGACGTTCGGCCTGATCGCGACCAGCGAGACGCCGCTGGTCATCACCGACGTGATGCGCTCCGGTCCCTCGACGGGGATGCCGACCAAACAGGAGCAGGGCGACCTCAATATGGCCCTCTACGGCGGCCACGGCGAGGTCCCGCGCTTCGTCGTCGCCCCGACCTCGATCACCGAGTGTTTCTGGAAGACCATCGAGGCGTTCAACTTAGCCGAGAAGTACAACACGCCGGTGTTCCTCGTCTCCGACCTGGCGATGTCGGTCACCGAGCAGACGTTCCCGCCGGAAGCGTTCGACATGGACGACGTCGAGATCGACCGCGGCAAGCTCGTCGACGACGAGGAGGTCCAGGAGTGGCTCGACGCCCAGGGCCGCTTCCGTGCCCACGCCGCGACGGAGGACGGCGTCAGCCCGCGATCGATCCCCGGCACGACCGACGGCGCCCACATGAGCACGGGTCTCGAGCACGACGAACTCGGCCGCCGAACCGAGGAGACCGAGGTTCGCGTTCAGCAGGTCGACAAGCGAAACCGCAAGGTCGAGACCGCGAAAAACGAGGAGGAGTGGGACTACCGCGAGTTCGGCGACCCCGATGCGGAGAACCTCGTCATCTCCTGGGGGTCGAACGAGGGCGCGCTGGTCGAAGCCCTCGAGTACCTCGAGGACGAAGACGTCGACGTCCGCGTCATCTCGGTCCCCTACATCTTCCCGCGACCCGACCTCGCAGACGAGATCGAGGCCGCCGAGGAGACGATCGTCGTCGAGTGTAACGCCACGGGACAGTTCGCGGACGTGATCGAACACGACGCCCTTACCCGCGTGAAACGCATCAACAAGTACACCGGCGTCCGCTTCAAGGCGGACGAACTGGCCGAAGAGATTACGACCAAACTCGCCGAGGAGGTGCCCGCATAATGAGCTCCGACGTTAGATTCACAGACTTCAAATCCGACAAGCAGCCGACCTGGTGTCCCGGATGCGGCGACTTCGGGACGATGAACGGCATGATGAAAGCCCTCGCCGAGACCGGCAACGACCCCGACAATACGTTCGTCGTCGCCGGGATCGGCTGTTCCGGCAAGATCGGGACCTACATGCACAGCTACGCCCTCCACGGGGTTCACGGCCGTGCGCTTCCGGTCGGTCAGGGGGTCAAGATGTCCCGGCCCGACATCGAAGTGATGGTCGCCGGCGGGGACGGCGACGGCTACTCGATCGGCGCCGGCCACTTCGTCCACGCCGTCCGCCGAAACGTCGACATGACCTACGTCGTCATGGACAACCGCATCTACGGACTCACGAAGGGCCAGGCGTCGCCGACCTCGCGCTCGGACTTCGAGACCTCGACGACCCCCGAGGGTCCTAAACAGCCCCCGGTCAACCCGCTCGCGCTCGCGCTGGCCTCCGGCGCGTCCTTCATCGCCCAGTCGTTTGCCTCCGACGCCCTGCGTCACCAGGAGATCGTCCAGAAGGCGATCGAACACGACGGCTTTGGCTTCGTCAACGTCTTCAGCCCCTGCGTGACGTTCAACGACGTCGACACCTACGACTACTTCCGCGACTCGCTGGTCGACCTTCAGGAGGAGGAAGACCACGACCCGAACGACTACGAGGCCGCCAAGGAGGTCATCCTCGACAGCGAGAAGGAGTACCAGGGCGTGATGTACCAGAACGAAAACTCCGTGCCGTACCACGAACAACACGGCGTCACCGAGGACATGTCCGAGATTCCCGACGGCGCCCCCGAGGACGCGATGGATCTCGTCCGCGAGTTCTACTGAGCCGCGGCCGGGATCGAAGTCGAGCGGTTTCTCCCGCCGTTGCGAATAAACGACTGTAATATGTAGCGCGACAGTGAGGAACCTCGAGACCCGAGATCTATCTATGAGGACTACAGCGACCGGTACCGAACGGTTCCGGCGATCGGACGGGTGGGGCGACTCGTCCCCTCCCCGGACGGCCGTCGTTCGCACGGCGGACCGGCGCGGCGATCGATGCTCGAGCGGAGGTAAAGGGGGATGAGTGACTCGCCGCCGTCGGACCGATTCAGGGTCACCATGGTCGTCTCGGACATCGACTCGACCCGCGAGGTGCTGTCGTGTATCGACGACGCCGGGGGGACGGTCCAACCGGAGACCCTCGAGGTAGACGAGCCGCGAGGCGGAACCGTCAGGGTCGATCTCAGCGAGGTGACGCCGAAGCAGTGGGAGGCGCTCGAGCTCGCGCTCGACGCGGGGTACTACGCCAGCCCCCGGACGGTCGGCCTGAGCGAACTCGCCGACGAACTCTCGATCTCGAAGTCCGCGGTCTCTCAGCGGCTCCGGGCCGCCGAGTCGACGCTGGTCCAGGCGGTCGTCGCGGCGACGCGGGTGGCTGCCCCCGAAACCGGGTAGGCCGACACTGCCCCCGCCGATCGGGCGCCGCTCGAGATCCCCCCCTCGGGATCACTCCGCGACGAACGACCGGATCAGCGTCAGCTCTACCGCACCGAGTCGCTGGGAGACCGCGGACTTCGAAACGTCGAGCGCGTCCGCGAGATCGGCGAGCGTCGCGTTTCGCGGTCGGTCGTAGTAGCCGAGTTCGACCGCCAGCTTCGCGGCTTCGCGCTGTCTGGCCGTGACGTCCGACGCGTCGATCTCGAGCGTGACCCGCTCGTCGGCCGACCGGTGAGCGAGGTGGCGGAGCCGAACCGTGGCCCCGGTCTCCTCGAGCGCCGAGACGATGCGGGCGAGACGCGACCGTCGGTCGACGACCAGCGAGACGACGAGCGAGCCGTCGGTGACGCCGGTGACGTCGAACACGCAGTCGTGCCGGCTGATGGTCCGACAGACGCAGTCGGCCGTCGCCGTCGATCGCACGTAGGAACGGTCGCAGCCGTCGTCGTCGACGGTCACGACGTCGCTGTGGCAGTTCCCGTCGCCGGCGAACGTCCGGGTAACTGCGACGGCGTTCGGCGCCTCGGCGACGACCGGACAGCCGACCGTCGGGTCGGGTTCGACCTCGAGCGTCGCCCGAAGCGGCGGCGTCTCCGTTTTCCCGCTCGGCTGCTGGACGGAGGTGGCGGTCATACCCGTTGGTATTCTCCCCGCCGTTTTATAAGAGGCGGAAGGTTCTTGATCAGTGGGTATCGACCGAACTCGTTCGTCCTCCTTTGGGCCGTCGACAGCGACCCGTTCGATTTCGAGCGGGACGGCCGGAACCGACGGTGACGACCAGCCGTCGCATTGACGTGTGAAGGTCGTTCTCACCCGGTTAGAAGGAACGCGGTAGCTCACGAGTACGGCACGCCAACCTCCGCACGTGATGATACCATGACATGGACGATCGCCGTCGGGATCAAACAGGTTCCCGACGCCGACGAGGTCGGTATCGATCCCGACACGGGCCGGCTCGACCGGGCGAACGCGCCCGCGGTGATGAACGGGCCCGACCGGCACGCCCTCGAGGCGGCCCTGACGATCCGCGATCGGGTCGGCGGCGAGGTGATCGCGATGACGATGGGGCCGCCGAACGCGACGAGCGTCCTCGAGGAGGCCGTTGCCGTGGGCTGTGACGACGCGGTCCTGATCTCCGACCGGGCGTTCGCGGGCAGCGACACCTGGCCGACGAGTCTGACCCTCGCCCGCGCGGCCGAGGCGCTCGAGGCCGACGTCGTCGTCTGCGGCGAGGAGACGACGGACTCCTCGACTGGACAGGTGCCGCCCGGGATCGCGGCGCACAACGGCTGGGCGCAGTTGACCTACGTCGAGGCGGTCGATCCGCGACCCGGGGAGAGACGGCTCGCCGCCAGACGCGACGTCGAGGGCGGCTACGAACTCGTCGCCGCCGAGTTACCGGTCGTCGTCGCCGTCGCGTTCGGCGAGTTCGACCCCCGTCCGGCGGGACTGCACCGCAAGATCTACGGCGAGAACGACTTCGAGCCGACGGTTTGGGACGCCGAGACGCTGGGGATCGAGGAGGAGGTCGGCCTCGACGTCTCGCCGACTTCCGTCGGTCGGATGGAGACCGTCGACCCGGTCGAGCGGAGGAGCGAGGTGGTCGACGACGTCGACGACCTCGCGGCGGCGATGACGGAGGTGGAAGCATGAGCGCCGACGAACCCGGTATCGACGTCGGCGAGTACGAGGACGTCTGGGTGTTCGTCGAGGTACACGACGGCGAGGTGATGCCCGTCTCCTGGGAGCTGCTCGCGGAGGCGCGGGAGCTGACGGAGAACACGGGGGAGAATCTCGTCGCGCTGACGATCGGCGAGGGCCTCGAGACGGTGGCCGACGAGGCGCTCGCTCGCGGCGCCGACCGGGTTCTCGTCGCAGACGATCCGGTCTTCGAGCCCTACCGGGCCGACCCCTACGGCGAGCAGTTCCGCGCGATGGTCGAGGAGCGCAAGCCCTCGATCGTGCTCATCGGCGGCACCCACACGGGCCGGGACTTCGCGGGGCGGGTCGCGGTGCCCGCCCACGCCGGGCTCACCGCCGACGTCACCGAGATCGACGTCGACGACGAGGGGATCCTGCAGGCCCGCCGCCCGGCGTTCGGCGGCGACGTGCTCGCGACGATCCTCTGCGAGGAACACCGCCCGCAGATGGCGACGATCCGGCCGGGCGTCTTCGAGGCGGCCGGCCCCGACCCCGAGCGGGTCGCCGACGGCGAGGTCGTGAGCGTCGACGTCGTCGTCGACGAGGCCGACGCGATCAGCGAGGTGCTCGAGCGCGAGGTCGGCGACACCGCCGACGTCACCGAGGCCGAGCGGATCGTCGCCGTCGGACGCGGCATCGAGGGCGACCTCGGGCCGGCGCGGCGACTCGCCGACGCGCTCGACGCCGAACTCGCGGCGAGTCGCGCGGCGGTCGACGAGGGCTGGGTCGACGGCGCCCGGCAGGTCGGCCAGACGGGCAAGACCGTCAGACCCGACCTGTACGTCGCGGTCGGCATCAGCGGCGCGATTCAGCACGTCGAGGGGATGAACAAGAGCGGGACGGTCGTGGCGATCAACGACGACCCGAACGCGCCGATCTTCGAACACGCCGACTACGGCATCGTGGGCGACCTCTTCGAGGTCTGTCCCGCGCTGACCGAACGGCTCGCGGACGAACGGAGACAGGAGGTCCCAGGATGACACCGGAACTCGAGGCGGAGACGCGAGCGGAACCGAACTACGACGACCGGTTCGACGCGATCGTCGTTGGCGCGGGACCGGCCGGCAGCGCCGCGGCCCTGACGATGGCCGATCGGGGCCTCGAGGTCCTGCTCCTCGAGCGGGGCGCCTCGCCGGGAGCGAAGAATCTCTTCGGCGGCGTGCTGTACACGCCGACGATCCGCGAACTGACCGCGTTCGAGGAGGCGCCGCTCGAGCGCTACGTCGCCGAGAAGCGCTTCAGCATGCTGAGCGAGGACGACGAGACCGCCGTCTCCCTGCGGCCGGGCGAGTGGCACCGCGAACCGCACAACGACTCCTATACGGTGTTGCGCGGGGAGTTCGACGAGTGGTTCGCCGGGCAGGCCGTCGACCGGGGAGCGACGCTGGTGACCGAGACGACGGTCACCGGCCTCGTCCGCGAGGGCGGTCGCATCGTCGGCGTCGAGACCGACCGCCCGGACGGGACGATCCGGGCGCCCTACGTCGTCCTCGCGGAGGGCGGCAACTCGCTGGTCAGCGAGGGGGCGGACCTGAAGCCGACCGAGAGCCGGGAGGACGTCGCCGTCGCGGTCAAGGAGGTACTCGAGTTCCCCGACCGGGAGGGCGTCATCGAGGATCGGTTCCGGCTGACCGACGACGCGGGCGTCTCGTACCACTACTTCGGCGAGGGTGCCGTCGGCGACGCCTTCGGCGGCGGCTTCATCTACACCAACGACGACACGGTGAGCGTCGGCGTCGCCTACCGGATCGAGGACGCCGTCGTCGCCGACCAGTCGCCCGAGGAGACGCTGAACGCGTTCAAGTCCCACCCGGCGGTCGCGCCGCTGGTTCGGGACGCCCGGACCGTCGAGTACGGCGCCAAGACCATCCCGGAGGGTGGCGCCGAGAGCGTCCCCGACCTCGTCCACGACGGCGCGGTTATCGCCGGCGACGCGGCCGGACTGGTGCTCAACAACGGCGTCCACCTCGAGGGGACGAACATGGCCGTCGAGAGCGGCTACCACGCCGGTGTCGCGATCGCCAGCGCGGCCGACCGGCGGCGGACCGACGCCGACGCGCTGCGAGCCTACCCCGAGGCGCTCGAGGAGTCGTTCGTCGTGCGCAACCTGGAGCGGTACGCGTGGCTGATGGACGCGGTCGAGGCGGATCGCGACCTGCTGTTCGAGGACCTCCCGCGGGCGTTCGCCGACGCCGGGACGGCGTACTTCCGGATGGATCGACGACCGAAAGAGGCCCACGCTGACGGCGCGAAAGCGGCGATGCTCGATGCCCTCGGCGGGTGGACCGGCGCCGCCAGACTGGCCCTGCGGTACCGCAAGGTGGTGACCTGAGATGAGCACGCAACCGACGACCCCGACGATCGACAACGACTCGCTCGAGGACCGACTCTACACGGTCAAGTACGACGATCCCGGCGACTCGCACCTCGACGTGAAAGTGCCGGAGATCTGTGCCGACTGCGAGACGAACGACTGCGTTCGCGTCTGCCCGGCCGAGGTCTGGCGCGAGGGCGAGGACGGCGTCCCGCGGATCGCCTACGAGAACTGTCTCGAGTGCTCGAGCTGTCGGTTCGCCTGCGAGTACGACAACGTCGTCTGGGAGTATCCCGAGCGGGGCGGGGGCGTGACGTTCAAGCGCGGATGAGCGGGGTCCCGAGCCTGCACCCGTTCGTGTCGTTCCCGACGATCGGGAACCACGCCGTCTCTTCTTGTGTGTCGGTGACATACCCGTAGACAGAGGGACCATGTCCAACTCATCCAGCGGCCGAACGGGGACGGCCGAGATCACGACCAAAGAGGAGGCGGCGGTGCTCGCGTACGACACGCTCACCGCGGCCGGCCAGGAGTCGGTCGCAACGTCGATGCCACACCGAACGCGGGCGACGTGGATCGTTCCGGCGACGAGCGACGAGGGGATGTGGCGGGTTCACATCGACCCGCGAACCGGACGGACCCGCGTCGTCGCCGCCGAGAGCTGACGGCGTCGAGCCGATCCCGGAAGCGGTCGGCTTCGCGCGTCGGCACATCGGTACCGGCCGGCCGCTCGAGCCGAGCGTATCAGTCCGTGGGACGCTACCCCACGTTCATAGGGGTAGCCGCCGTACTCCGCTCCGATGAACGGGGATATTCTCGTCGCGACCGACGGCAGCGACATCGCGGCGACCGCCGCCGCCCAGGGACTCGAGATCGCCGAACGTCTCCAGGCGACCGTCCACGCCGTCTCGGTCGTCGACCGGGCGGACGCCGACGACGAGTCGGTCCACGAGCGCCACCAGGAGTTCGTCGAGCGCGTCGAGCGCGACTGCCGCGACCGTGGCCTCGACGTCGAGACGAGTGTTCGCTCCGGTCGGCCCGGCAGGGAACTGCTCGAGTACGCCGACGAGCGCGACGTCGGGCTGATCGTCATGGGTACTCACGGCCGAACCGGCCTGAAACGCTGGCTCATGGGTAGCGTCGCGATCGCGGTCGTCCGCGAGGCGGGGTGTCCGGTGCTTACCGTCAACGCGACCGCCGCGGCCCCGTTCGAGGAGATCGACGACGTACTCATCGCGACCGACGGCCGGCCGGGGGTAGATACGGCCGTCGACCAGGGGCTCGAGCTCGCGACGGCCTACGGCTCGCGCGTCCACTCGCTGTACGTCGTCAACGACGTCCACTCGCACACGAGCGTCGTCCTCGAGGCCTTCGAGGAGCTCGGCGAGCGCTCGACGAGCAAGATCGCCGAACGTGCGGGCGAGCGCGGTCTCGAGACCGAGCGCGCCCTCGAGCGGGGGATCCCTCATCGAGAGATCGTCGCCTACGCCGACGAGCGCGACGTCGACCTCGTCGTCGTGGGAACGGAGAGTCGCTCGGGGCTCGATCGCGTCGTCGCCGGAAGCGTCTCCCAGCGGGTGATCGGCACCGCACCGGTTCCGGTGCTGTCGGTCCGAACGCTCGAGCGATAATCGCACCGAAGCGAGACGCCGCCCGAATGGTCCTCCTCGAGAACCTCGTGCTGGTGTTCGTCGCGGGACTGGTCACCGCGTTAGCGACCGGTCTCGGCGCGATTCCGTTCTTCTTCTTCGACGAGATCAGCGACCAGCGGAGCGTCGTTCTCTGGGGCTTTTCCTCCGGGATCATGGTCTCGGCGTCTCCTTCGCCGATCTCGGTCTCGAGGGCGGGGTTCCCCTGCTCGGCGTTACCGTCCCGCTGCTGGCGGTGTTCATGACCGTCGCGATCTCGATCCCGCTGAAGTCGATGGGCGTGGCGAACTGGAAGCTCGTCTGGTGAGCAGCCTTCTCGAGTCTTCCACAGCCGATCGGCGCCGTCCTCGCGTTCGGGCTCGTCCGGGTCGCCCGGGAGTTTCTCCCGTTCGGGTTCGGCTTCGCCGCCGGAGCGATGATCTATCTCGTCCTCACGGAGTTCGTTCCGGAGGCGCTGGCGCTCGGGGAGGAGTTACCCCGCGGCGGGAAGCCCGAACTGGCGGGCGGCATCGCCGTCGGCGTGCTCGTCATGCTCCCGCTCGCGTTCGTCTGACCGCCGCGTGTCGGAGTCCGATCGATACGCCCGACTCCGCTCCCCGGCGGCGAGCCGTCTAGAAGACTTATCCCACCCGGGCGACTATCTGATCGATCTAGAGACAGTTCTTCCACACAGATTGTATTTATATCCTGAATGTTTATATTGCTTCAGTTATATTATATCTAAAACGACCAACAAAATCTGAAATCAATTGAACCCGACTAAGATCAAGGAAGGACAGCAGCACGAAATTACCACGCACGATCAACGGAAGCGAAAACGCGAAACGATGACACCACAAGTTCACAATCGAACCACCGACGCCGACGGGGTAGGGATCGACGGCGACTCGGAGACGCTCGATCTCGACAGCGACGACGAAGCACAGCACAACCAGACCAACCGATCCGGATTCACGTTCGTTCCCGCCGAGCGCCTCGACGGTCTCGAGTGTCGGGTCTCCGAACGGAGCGAGGGACTCCTCACGGCCTACCTGGCGACCGGGTCGGGGACGGTCCTCGAGCGACGGACGATCGCGGCGCTCGATCCGGGTGAGACGTTCGCCTTCGAGACCGACCTCGAGGCGGGCCGAACCTACCGGATCCAGTGTGACGCCCGGGGTCGAAACTACGTCCGGGGACGGGCCGAGGTCGACTACCCCCTGGAGAACGACCTGCTGGCGGTCACGCACGGCCTCTACACCGAAGCCGGGGCCGAGACGACCAGCTACCGCTACTGCATCGACCGGATCGGCCCGATCCGGTCCGGGGAACGCGAGGACGCGATCGACCTCGAGAGCGATGACGAGGGTCAGTCCTGGCGCTCGCTGAACGGCCGTTCCGGCGTCCGAATACGGACGACCGAGACCGTAAACGGGCTCGTGTGCCGGCTCTCCGAGCGCTCGGAGGGGCTCGTCACGGGGTATCTGACCACCGACTCGGGCGACGTCATCGAGCGACAGACGATCGCGATCCTCGAGGCCGGCGACACGTTCGCCTTCGACACGGAACTCGAGGCCGACGAGACCTACCGGGTCGTCTTCGACGCCCGGGGGCGGAGCTACGTTCGCGGACGGGCCGCCGTGGACTACCCGTTCGAGTCGGAGTCGCTTTCGGTCACCGAGGGGATCTACGGGGGCGGCCAGCTCTCGGACAGCTACCGCTACTGTATCGACCGGATCGGACCCGCCGACGCCGGAACGGTTCCGGACACCGGCTACGAGAGCGAGACGGACTCGGCCGACGAGGAGTCGGATACGGACACGCTGGACCTCGGTCGCGACGAGGAAGGCCAGTCCTGGCGCTCGCTCGACGACCCCTCCGGCCTCCGGTTCCGGACCGCGGAAAACGTCCGCGACGTCACGTGCCGAATCTCCGCGGAGACCGACGGCGTCACGACGGCGGTTCTTACCGACGACGACGGCGACGCCCTCGCGGAACGGTCGATCGACGACCTCGGGGCCGGCGACGCGTTCGCCTTCGACGTCGACCTCGAGGCCGGCGAGGCCTACCGGCTCCTCCTCGACGCCGGCGGCGAGAGCTACGTTCGCGGGCGGACCGCCGCCGACTACCCCCTCGAGAGCGACGTCCTCGAGGCGACCCACGGCATCTACAGCGGCGACTACGAGTCCGGGAGCTACCGCTACTGTGTCGATCGGATCACGGTTTCGATCGTCGACTCCGAACCGAGCGAGCCCGAGGAGTCCGAACCCGAGGAGTCCGAACCCGAGGAGAGCACGATCGATCTCGGCGACGACGAGGAGAGCCAGTCCTGGGGCTCGCTGGACCAGCCGTCCGGCGTTCGGTTCCACGCGGCCGACGACCTCTCGAGGGTAACGGGTCGGCTCTCGGCCGAGACCGAGGGCGTCACGACCGCGTACCTCACCGACGACGACGGTGACGCCCTCGCGGAACGCTCGATCGCCGACCTCGAGGCGGGCGACACCTTCGCCTTCGAAACGGAACTCGAGGCCGGCGAGACCTACTGGGTCGTCTGCGACGCCGGCGGCGAGAGCTACGTCCGCGGCCGGGCCGCGATCGACTACCCCCTCGAGGACGACCTGCTTTCGGTCACTCACGGGATCTACGGCGGCTACCTCGAGACCGACGGCTACCGCTACTGTATCGATCGACTCACCGTCGAGAACGCCGGCTCCGGCTCGGGCGGCTACGAGACGAAAACCGAAGAGAGCGCGCTCGAACTCAACGGCGACGAGGAGGCACAGTCCTGGGGATCGCTGGACCGACCCTCGGGGATCCGGTTCCAGCCCCTCGAGGACCTCGACAGCGTGGCGTGTCGGCTCTCGAGCGAAACCGAGGGCGTCACGACGGCGGTCCTGACCGACGACTTCGGCTCGGCCCTCGAGGAGCGGTCGATCGCCGACCTCGAGGCGGGCGACACCTTCACTTTCGACGTCGATCTCGAGGCCGAGGAGGCCTACCGCATCTTGCTCGACGCCGACGGCGAGCGCTACGTTCGCGGCCGAGCCGCCGACGACTACCCCCTCGAGGACGACC
>NZ_JBLRWX010000014.1:0-49203 GCF_047921035.1 Natronococcus sp. | reverse complement strand
GGTGGTGGTGGGTAAAGGCCCAGTCGGGGTCGGCCTCGAGGAACGAGTCGATGGTGGCCCACGTTTCGGGATTCAGACCCAGGCCGCTTCCCCAGATAATCTCCGGCGGATCGTCGACCTGCGGCTCGAGGTCGATTTCGTCGATCGGGACACCGTATGAACGTCCATTCCAGGTACCGATATCCTCGTCCTCGTCGGGATCGAAATCGGGGATGACCGGAAAGTCACGGTTGAGGTCGTAGCCGGGGACGTCCCAGTCGTCGTAGTGGTAGTTCGGCCGCTGTTCGGTCTCGTCGTCCCAGCCGGTCGTGTTCGTCCGGCGCTGGTAGAAATCGGAACTGTTCCCCTCGGCGAGGCCGTCGTCCCCGCGGAACTCGTTGCCGTCCGGGTTCATATCCGGGATGATCGTCAGCGAGAGCCCGT
This sequence comes from Natronococcus sp., assembly GCF_047921035.1. Lineage (NCBI taxonomy): Archaea > Methanobacteriati > Methanobacteriota > Halobacteria > Halobacteriales > Natrialbaceae > Natronococcus > Natronococcus sp. The sequence continues at coordinate 48,780 of NZ_JBLRWX010000014.1, read as the reverse complement.
CGAGGATGTCCGCGACCTCCGGGGAGTTCCCCATCGCGAGCGTCTGGAGGACCTGGACGGTGGCCTCGAGCCCCGAGGGCTCGTCGCCGTGGATCCCGTTGATCATGTGGAGGCGCTCGTCGCCGTCGCCGATCTGGACCTCCCAGATGGGGTCCCCGCGGCCGGCCGACTCGCCGATCTGGCGGAGTTCGAGGCGGTCGCTGCGCCGGTCGAGCCCCCGGAGGCGGTCGGCGAGCTGGTCGTTCGTGTAGTAGGAGGCGTAGGGCAGTTTCTCCTGATCGTCGGTCGTCCCCCACGGCCCGCGGGGTCGGTACCTGTCGTGGTCGTCGCCGCTGGCGGTTCCCGCGAACGCCAGGCCGGTCGCCGTCGCCGCTATCGACTTGAGTGCGGTACGTCGTTGCATGATCTACCGACTCTCTCCGAAACGGATAAGGTAAAGATTTGTGGTCTTTATCAGTTGATGAATTAGAGTCCGAAGTAGCACCAATAACCCACTTCAATAAATAAACGCGGCCGGACGTCGCGGTCCGGCGTGACACGGTCAGCGACGACTGCTCGAGAGACCGAACCCACTGGTCCTCGACGCGACGATGACCCGTCCGGACTCGATTCCGCGCGGGAAACGGCCTCGCAACTGAACCGGCGATCGGACCACCCCCTCGTGTGCAACGTTCACAATTATTATGGTCGATGTTGTGACGAACGCACATGGTAATGGACCCGCGAGACGACGAGGAGGTCGAGGAATCGAGCGCGTTCGTCTGTCCGGTCTGCGACGAGACCTTCGACTCACAACAGGAACTGGAGACCCACGGCGAGGACGAACACGAGGATACCGAGATCGATTCGAAACAGCCCTGACCCGGCGCTGGCGAACGCGCGACGCCGACTCAGCGGGTACAATTAAGTAGTACGGAGTTGATAAGTATAGATAACGGATCGATTGACTATGTCTCTCACTGACAACCCGCGCCCGCCGCTTCCGACGTGGATCACGGACGCGTACGAGGTGCTGTCGGCCCGGATCGTCGACTCGAGCGCCGACCACGACGGTGTTCCGTCGATCGACCGCGAGCGGGCGGTGACGGTCCTCACCGGCGTCGACGAGCTCGCACTCGAGCGGGTCGACGCCGAGCACGCGATCACGCGACTGCTCGAGCGGGGCTACCTCTACGAGGTCGACGACGAACTGCGGGTGACCACCCACTCCGACTGACCGCCGACGTCGCGACCCGCGGTCGTCCCCGACCGCGACGTGTGACCGCCGCCCCACAGACCCATCATCGGAACGGCCAGCAGCATCAACAGAACCGGCAGCAGGAACAGGACGGCGAGAACGAGCAACAGGGTTCGAACGAACGTCTCGTCGGTAGCCATACGGAGACGTTCGACGGCGAGCAACAAAATACCGGGCGGGCGCTTTCGCGGCCCGTCAGGCCCGACCGCCCAGCCGGCTCGTCACGTTCCGAAGCGACTGGGTCACCTCCGCGGGGTGGGGCAGCCCGAAGCGGTACCGGATCCGATCCTGGCGCTTGAACGGCTCGAGCGCGGCGGGCTCCTCGAGGTCCCAGATTCGCGCCGTCTCGCGAGCGCCGTGGCGCCGACAGATCGCGTTCGCGGCTCGGCGACCTGCCTCGTTGGCCGACTCCATCGACGCCAGGTCGCTGTTGGTCCGGACGTAGTCGCTCGCGAGCGTCAGGTTCGGAACGCCGACGTCCGCGGGCGGTCGGTTTCGCAACGCGCCGACCGTATTGATCAGCAGCGGCGAGCGGTTCTCGACGCCCTCGACGGTCTCACCGCTTCCTCGGTGCGTCTCCGACGCGCCGCCGACTTCGACGAGCGCGGGATCGAGGAACCAGTCGACCAGCAGGTCGTCGTCGAGTTCGGTATCCAGGTGTCGCTTGAGCTGCTCCCAGATCTCCGTGGCGATCTCATCGCGGGAACACCGCCGCGCGGGCTTATCGTAGACGATTCCAGGTGTATCCCAGTCCGAAGCGATCACCGAGAGGACGCCCGCGACTTCGTCGGGGCCGCGCTCCTCGAGGTCGTACCCCGTCCAGAACTGCCGCTGGGAGATCGACGTCAGCGCCCAGGGGGCGTCGGCGTACACCTGATGGCCGCGAGTGAGTTCGACGTCCTCGCGGAGGTAGAACTGGATTCCGTTCATCCAGGCCGTCTCGAGGCGGTCGATTCGCCCGAGTTCGGGCGCGATCCGAGCCAGCTCCGGCGTCACGAACTCGGGGGCGACCTCGACGGGGACCGCGAGGACGTACTCGTCGCTCCGAACCCGGCTCCCGTCGGCCAGCTCGAGGCCCGCGACCTGCTCCCCGTCGACCTCGAACCCGCGGATCGGCGTCGCCGGGTGAAACTCGACGTCGAGGTCCTCGAGGTACGCGACCCAGGGGTCGATCCAGGCCTCGTTGGTCGGCCCGTTCAGGATCCGTTCGGTCGGTCTGCTCGGATCGAGCTGTCCGAACAGCAGCTGCACGTAGATCGTTCCGATTGTCCGGGCGCTGCCGACTTCCGGCCGGAGCGCGACCAGCGACTGCGTGGCGAAGGCGAGTCGATCCTGGAACTCCCGCGAGCGGTTCTCGGCGTCGATGAACGCCCACCAGGAGACGTCGTCGAGTTCGTTCTCGCGGCGCTCCTCGCAGGCCGTCAGCAGGTACGCCAGCCGCTCGAGCAGGAACCGGACGTCCTCGGACGGCAGGTCCTCGGCGAACGCCGGTCGGAGCGCCTCGAGCCACTCGCGGAGCGACTCGGGGTTTCGCGTCTTCGCGACCTGGTCGGGGCGATAAGTGCTCGCGATCAGCGTCGCTTCGGTCTCGACGAGGTTGTCCGCGACCGTCCCGCTCCCGTCCGGAATCCGCTCCATCGTGTCGACGACGTGGCGGTAAAACGCCGGGAAGAATCGAAACCCGTGCTCGCCGTGCAGTCCGTCGGGGTCGCCGTCGACCGGCATCGAACGGGCCTTCCCGCCGAACCGGTCGTTGGCCTCGTAGACCGTCACGTCGAACCCGCGCTCGGCGAGTTCCTGCGCCGCGGTGAGGCCTCCGATTCCGCCGCCGACTACGGAAACGTCAGTCATCGATTCGGCTAGGTCGACGGTGCACCTAACGGGTGGGCCTAACAGTAGTACTCCCGAAAGTTCGTCCCGGACGTGTCAGTCCCCGAGGGAACGGCTATTTCCCTCTCCGCGGAGAGACACTCCCACATGATCCGATCGTTCAACTCTCCCGCAGCGTACGTGCAGGGCCGAGACGCCCTCGATCAGCTGGGCGACCGACTCGCTCCCGTCGCCGACTCGGCACTGGTGCTCGCCGATTCGGACGTCCTCGAGATCGTCGGCGACCGGGCGGAGGCGAGTCTCGAGGCCGCCGGCGTCGAACCGACCCTCGAGGAGTTCGGCGGGGAGTCCTCGGAGACCGAGATCGACCGCCTCACCGAGGTCGCGCGCGAGGCCGGCGCTGACGCGATCGTCGGCGCCGGCGGCGGGAAAGCCCTCGATACAGCCAAGGCAGTCCGGGAGAACGCGGGCGGAGCGATGGTCTCGGTCCCGACGATCGCCTCGACGGACGCGCCGACGTCGGCGCTGTCGGTGATCTACTCCGAGGACGGCGAGTTCGAGCGCTACTGGTTCTACGAGGAGCATCCCGATCTGGTACTGGTCGACACGGCGGTGATCGCGGGCGCCCCCGTTCGCTTCTTCAGATCGGGGATCGCGGACGCGATGGCGACCTGGTTCGAGGCCGACGCGGTCCGGCGGGCCGACGGCGAGAACTTCTTCGACGAGGGACCGACCCACGCCGCCCACTCGCTCTCGCGGCTCTGTTACGACCTTCTGCGCGAGCACGGCCGCTCGGCGGTACAGGCCGTCGAGCGGGGGATCGTCACCGAGAGCGTCGAGGCGGTGACCGAGGCGAACACCCTCCTGAGCGGGCTGGGATTCGAGAACGGCGGGATCGCGGCCGCCCACTCGGTCCACAACGGGCTCACGCAGCTCGAGGACACCCACGGCGCGACCCACGGCGAGAAGGTCAACGTCGGAATCGTCACCCAGCTCGTCCTCGAGGGACGCGACGACGCGTTCGTCGACGATGTCCTCGAGTTCTCGACCGAACTCGGACTTCCCGTCACGCTCGGCGAGCTCGGGGTCGACGATCCCGCCGAGGACGACCTCGAGCGAGTCGCCCGAGCGGCGGTCGCCGAGGGAGAGACGATCCACAACGCCTTCGACGCAAGCGCCGACGAGGTCCGCGACGCGATGATCGCGGCCGACGATCTCGGGTCTAGACGCCGTTCGTGACGGGGTTGGCCCCTTGACGGCGTGAGTCGTTCCGTTCGCTGTCCGCTCCCGTACTCGTCTTCTCAGTCGTCGATTCGCTCGAGGTCCGACTCCTCGATCGGCAGGAATCGCTTCGGGAGCCGTTCTAGAACGCGATCGGGGAGGCGCTCGAGCAGCCGTTCGCCGATCGCGGCGAGCGGTTTCCGAAGGAGCGCGTACACCGCCGAAACAGCGAGCAGCGCGAGGACGACCGTTCGAACGACTCCGTCGAAGACGAGCAATCCGGGGACCGCCAGCACGATTGCGAGCGCGAGGTCCTCGGGCGCGCCGTCGTAGCGAACCCAGCGTCGCGGCTCGAGCCAGCGGCCGTGGTAGTGGCTGTAGACCGCCCGGTTGGAGGTTCCCCGCCAGGGTTTCAGCTCGAGGCCGCCGCCGAAGGCGTCCATCGAGGAGTGCAGCGCGGCCGCGAGGAGGAAGACCGCGACCGCAACGGTCGCCTCAGTCGGGACGACGAGCCCGACGACCGACGCCGGCGCCGCGAGCAGCCAGTAGTAGACGGGAAAGTGGAGGGTCCGGCGGTGGCCCGCGTAGAGGTCGAGATCGGGGAAGATCCCGCCGACGATCGCCGCAACGGCGACGACGACGGCGAACTGCGGCGCCACGAGCGCCAGGGCGGCGGCGAGGGCGAGCCCCACGAACGCGTGGGTCGTTGCCATCATGGGAGCGGACGTTCGACCGACGGCCACGTATGGCCGTTGCGCGCTCGAGCAAGCGAGGGGACGATCGACGCGCCGTCGTCGCGCGGACTCCTATCATCGGTCGAACCCTGCAAGCCTCGAGCTTTCGCTGAGAGCGCGTCTACGTGGGCGAACGGACGATCACCGATGTCGCGAACACCGACCCGGGCGTTTCACGGGGAACGATCGAACGCCTTGATCTCGTGGCTCGCCGTCGCCGCCGTCCTCGTCGTTGGCGCGCGAGCCCTCCTCGAGGGGCGCGTCCACGAGGTGCTGTTCGCCGCGACGGTCGCGACGGTCGCGCTCCTCCCCGCGATCGCCCTCGAGACCGGACGGGCCGCCCTCCCCTGGGAAGTGACGGTCGTCGCGATCGCTCCGTTGCTCGCGGCCGTCCTCGCGCCGGACCTCTGGAACCGTCAGCTCGTCGTCTACGCCGGCGCGGCGACGATCGCGCTGGCGCTCACGCTCGAGGCGCACGCGCTGACCGAGATTCGCCTCGAGCGGTGGCTCGCCGTCATCTTCGTCACGATGCTGTCGGCGGCGATCGCGGCGACGTGGGCGTCGCTCACGTGGACGGTGGACCTCGTCGCGGGCACCGACCTCCTCGCGAGCAATACCGAGGCGATGTGGCTCCTGATCGTCGCGACCGTCGCGGGACTCCTCGCGGGCGTCTGCTTCGATCGCTACTACCGTCGCTTCCCCGGCGAGGAGCTCGTCTCGGCGCCCGTCGACGGCATCGAGGAGACCGTCTTCGCGAGCGAGGCCGATATCGACGGCCACCCGTCCCTCGAGGAGCGGCTTCCGATCGCCGCGAGCACCCAGCGCTGGCTCGTCCGGGCGCTCCGGCTCGGCATGGTCGCGATCGTCGGATACGGCCTCCTCACGCTCGATCCCGGTGTGATCACCAACGCGGCCGCGATGCTCGCGATCACGTTCCTCCCCGCGATACTGCGCCGACGGTACGGGATCCCGTTCGATACCGGGCTCGTCCTCTGGCTCACGACGGTCGTGTTCATGCACGCGATCGGCTCGTTCTACATCTACGATCGATCCTTCTGGTGGCACAACGTCACCCATCCGCTGTCGGCGACGCTCGTCGGCGCGGTCGGCTACGTCGCGATCCGAACGCTCGACGAACACCGTGACGAGATCCACGTCCCGCCGTCGCTGATCCCGGGCGCCGTCGTCGTCTTCGTGCTCGCGTTCGGCGTCTTCTGGGAGATCGGCGAGTTTACCCTCGACGCCGTCGCCGCCCGCACCGGCCTCCAGATGCCCCTCTCCCAGCACGGCCTGGACGATACGATGTCCGACATCGTGTTCAACACGCTGGGCGCGATCGCGCTGGCCGTCTGGGGGCTGCCCTACCTCACGGACGTCACCGACGCCGTGACGGACCGCCTCGAGGGCTGGTGGCTCCTCGGCCGGTGAACGTCGCGGTGGGTCTCGAGAACGAACCGCTTTTACTCGAATTGGTCGAACCCACGCCATGGAGCGCCTGCTCGCCTCGCTCGACGACGCACCGATCATCGACAAGGACGGCTACGAGTACCTCGTGCATCCGATCAGCAACGGCGTCCCCCAGCTCGAGCCCGCCCTCCTTCGGGAGGTCGTCGTCGAGGTGATGCAGACCGCCGACCTCGAGGTCGACAAGATCGTCGCCCCGGAAGCGATGGGAATCCACCTCGCGACCGCCGTCTCCCTCCAGACCGACATCCCGCTCGTAGTGATCCGCAAGCGTCCCTACGGGCTCGAGGGCGAGGTGTCGCTTCACCAGGAGACCGGCTACTCGGAGTCGGAGATGTACATCAACGACGTCACCGAGGGCGACCGCGTGGTGGTCCTCGACGACATGCTCTCGACGGGCGGCACCTTAGCCGCGATCTGTGAATCCCTCGACGAGATCGGCGCCGAGATCGTCGACGTCGTCGTCGTCATGCGGAAGGTCGGCGACTCCGCGCTCGACGACACCCCCTACGAGGCGACCAGCCTCCTCGATATCACCGTCGAGGACGGCGAGGTGATCGTCCACGACCTTCCGGAGTCGGTCGACGCGGACGCAATCCCCGATCCTATCCACGATAGTGGATAGATATCGGCAGTAGACTGCCGGATTTGATCGAGGTTGCGAAACTTTTTGTGCGCCGATTCGTAACCTGGCGGCCATAGTATGTCGGCCAACACGGACGGGGAGCTGGACCTCGAGTACGAACTCGACGATCGGCCGCCGTGGCCGAAGTCGATCCTGCTCGGGCTCCAGCACGTCGCGGTGATGATCGTGCCGGCGACCGCGGTGGCGTACATCGTCGCCGACGGCGTCGGCCTCGGCGCGGGGGACACGGCCTACATCGTCCAGATGATCCTGCTCTTTTCCGGGCTGGCGACGGTGATTCAGGCCTACACGATCGGTCCCGTCGGCGCGAAGCTCCCGCTGGTGATGGGGACCAGCTTCACGTTCGTCGGCGCGATTACGACGATCGGCGCCGACTTCGGGATGGCGGCGGTGTTCGGCGCGATCCTCGTCACTGGGTTCGCCGTTGAAGGCGTCATCGGCTGGCAGTTCGAGCGCGTCAAACCCTTCTTCCCGCCGCTGGTCACGGGGCTGGTCGTCGTCATTATCGGACTCTACCTCATCCCCGTCGGGATGGAGTACGCCGCCGGCGGGGTCGGCGCCGAGGACTTCGGCGCCGCGCACAATATCGGCCTGGCCGCGCTCGTGCTTGCGGTCGCAGTCGGACTCAACCTCTTTACCCGCGGCGTCGCCCGACTGCTCGCGATTCTCGCCGCCATCGTCGTCGGCTACGCCGCCGCCGTTCCCCTCGGCATGGTCGACTTCTCGCCGATCGCCGAGGCGTCCTGGCTCGCGGTCCCCTCGCCGACCCGGTACGGCTTCGAGTTCGAGCCGATCGCGATCGTCACCTTCGCCTTCCTGTTTCTGGTGTCGGCGATGGAGACCGTCGGCGACATGTCGAGCCCGTCATCCTGACCGCGCTCTCGGCACTCGTACTCAACACTCTCGTTCCCGGCGAGCAGAGTCCACTGTTCGACGAGGCGGCCCTCGAGTCGGTTTCTCGGCCGACGACCGGGCCGAGCGACGACTGAGGCGGATCGTTGTAGCGTCGTCCCTCGAGTCCGAGCCCGCCTCCAGCGTCGCCGGAAGCGTACTTCGTCCTCCGTGGCGAAGATTCCGGAGAGGGCTATGTCAGAGAACACCGATCACGACCCGATCCCCGAGGACGATCTCGGCGACGAGATCGCGAGCGACGTCTCCGAGACGAGTTCCGTCCTCGGGGACGCCTACCGCGGGGAGCTGGACCGGGAGACGACCTGGCGCGGCCGACTCGACCAGACGACCACCTGGGCGGTGACGGTGATGGCCGCGATCCTCACCTGGGCGTTCTCGAGTCCCGACAACCCGCACTACGTGATCCTCGTCGGCGTGCTGGCCGTCGCCACCTTCCTGCTGATCGAGGCGCGTCGATACCGCGACTACGATGTCTACCGCTCGCGGGTTCGACTGTTCCAGGAGAACCTGCTCGCGGACGCGCTCGACCCCACCCGGTCGCCCGAGCACGAGGACTGGCGGACCGAACTGAGCGACGACTACCGGAACCCGACGATGAAGATCACGATGCTCGAGGCCGTGGCCAACCGGCTCCGGCGCATCTACCTCGCGCTCGTGACGGTCCTGCTGTTGGCCTGGCTCTTCCGGATCACCGCCTTCGTCGACGGACCGGGGGTCTTCGAGACCGCGTCGGTCGGAACGCTGCCCGGCGTCGTCGTTATAGCGATCGTCGCGGCGTTCTACGGCGCCGTCCTCGCGATCGCGCTCTGGCCCCGCGAGCGCAAGGCCAAGGGGGAGTTCCGGGAGCAGGAGGTCGGCGACTGGAAGGACGCGAACTGACGGTCGCGACGGCGGCGGACTCGAGGCTCTGCTCAGGGCGACAGCGCCTCGGCCTCGAGGGGCTCGCCGGTTCGCCAGTAGTGGTCGTAGGTGTCCTGGGCCCACGAGCGCACGGCGGGGTCGTCGGTGTCGATCGAGGCCTGCAGGACGCCGTTCTCGTCGCGCAGGAGCAGGTAGACGACGTCGTCGACGATCATCGCCGCGATCGGCACCCCCTCGTCTCGAACCCGGAGTTCGGCTCGGTCGGAGTCGACGAGCGATCGAAGCCGTTCGCGAAGGCCCGGTTCGTCCGCGAGAGCGTCGATCGCCCGCCGGGAGAAGACGCCCCTGAACCGCTGGTCGCCCGCGGCCGTTCGTTCCCCGACGACCGTCAGCGTCTGCTCGTTGAACGCGTGGGAGAAGGTCCGAACCGCCTCGCCCTCGCGCAGGAGATCGAGCAGCCGGGACAGCGGCGCGTTCGGCCGCATCTGGGTGGGCTGGGTGATCGTCGCGTCCGCCAGCCGTCGCAGGTCGACGTCCATCGCGTGAGTCGGGAGGTAGTCGACGACGTCCCGGAGCCGAAGCTCCGCCTCGAGGATCTCCTGGAGGTCGGTAAACCCCGCCGCGACGAGCCGCCCCGTCGCGGTCGCGACGTAGGCGTCGCCGTCGCGCCGGATCCAGGATCGTTCCTCGAAGTCGCCCAGAATGCGTCCGAGCGTCGCCTGCGAGGCACCCGTCGCCTCGCCCAGTTCGCCTCGAGTCCGCCGTCCGTCGGCGAGGAGGCCGAGGACCTCGACGCGATTGGCAGACAGCGCGAGAAACTCGATCTCCTCGAGCGCCGATTCCATACGTTCACTGGACTCCCCGGGACCAAGGCACTTTCGCACTGTGAAATTATTTCACGCTACGAAATCCCCGCGCGGGATCCCTGCATTTCCCGATATGAAATATTTTACGAACGGCCTTATACGTGCTACGTTCGTACTCGAGAGCAAGATGAAAGCTCTCGAACCCGTACTCTCTACGCTCGATATTACGGAGGTGTCCAGTCAGTGATCGACAGACGAACGATCGTCCTGTTCGCGCTCGCGAGCCTCTTTTTCGGGGGCACGTTCGTCGCCGCGAAGGCGGGTCTCGAGTACTTTCCGCCGCTGCTGTTCGTGGCGCTTCGGTTCGACATCGCGGCCGTCATCATGGTCGCGTACGCGACGCTGCGGTTCTCGCGGGCGGAGCTAACCCCGACGACCGCCGGCGACGTCATCGGCATCCTCGCGACCGGGGGGCTGGTCATCGGGCTGGCGAACTCGCTACTGTTCGTCGGCCAGCAGTACGCGACCAGCGCCGTCGGCGCGATCGTCTTCAGTCTCAACCCGATCCTGACGCCCGTATTCGCGGCCGCGCTCCTCTCGAGCGAGCGCCTCTCCGGTCGCGGCGCGGTCGGCATGGGGCTCGGACTGGTCGGGGTCGCGCTCGTCGTCAGCCCCGACCCCGCGATGCTGGTCGGCGGCGACGCGTTCGGCCGCGCGATCCTCTTTGCCGGCGCGGCGAGCGCCGCCCTCGGCGCCGTGATGATCCGTCGGGTCGACGCGACCCTCTCGAGTTCCGTCCGGATCGCCTGGGGGCTGCCCCTCGCCGCGGCGCTCTCCCACGCGCTGTCGCTTGCCGCCGGCGAGTCGACGGCGGCGATCACCTGGAGCCCCGCGGCGATCGCTGCGCTGGCGTACGTCAGCGTCTTCGCCGGCGTGCTCGCCTACCTCGCGTACTTCGCCCTGCTCGACGAGACGGGCGCGATCGAGGCGAACCTCGTCTTCTACGTCGTCCCGGTCGTCTCGACGCTGGGCGGGTGGGCGATCCTCGGCGAACGGATCGCCCCGCTCGCGGTCGTCGGTTTCCTGACGATCTTCGCGGGCTTTGCGGTGCTCGGCAGCGAGTCGGTCGACGTCCGCGCGCGACTGCGCGATCGGCTGCCGCTCGAGCGTTCGCGATCGAACACCGCGGAATCGACCGATCGGACGTCGGTGCCGAACGACTCCCGTTTCTCCCGTTCCGACTGAGCCGGCGTGCTTGAAAACGCTGGCCGGCTTCCTAATCGGTCGCTCTCCGTAGGGGCTGGTAGTCCGGGTTCGAGGCCGCACTTCGCGACGCCTCGAATCGATTTTCGAACCTATGTCACTCTCGAACTACGACCTCCACGAACGACTCGATCGACTCTCGAACGTTTCCGCCGACCGGGATATCCTGGTCTCGCTCGCGGTTCCGCCCGGCGACTCCATCGGCGAGGCCCGCCAGCCCGTCGAGACCGACTACGCCGAGGCGACCCAACTCGACGAGCAGTCGTTTCCCCAGCCCCTCGTCGACGCCCTCGAGGCGGTCCGCGATCGGCTCAACGAGTACGACGAGATCCCCGAGAACGGACTCGCCGTCTACGCCGGCGTCCCCGACGGCGACCTGCTGACGGCGACGTTCGACGACCTCCCCGTCGAGATCGAGGCGTCGATCTACAAGCACGCAAACGAGTTCGACCTCTCGCCGCTCGAGTCCGTCACCGAGCCGTCGGCGACGTACGGACTGCTCGTCGTCGAGCGCGGCGGTGCGGCGCTGGGCCGACTCGACGACGAGGGCGTCGAGGAGATCGACGTCTTCGACAGCGACGTCCCCGACAAGTCGAGCGCCGGCGGCCAGTCGGCCGAGCGCTTCGAGCGCGACCCCGAGCGACAGAAACGCGAGTTCTTCGACGACGTCGCCGAGCGAGCGGCCGTCACCTTCCTCGAGGACGACGGGATCGACGGACTGTTGCTGGGCGGGACGACGGGCACGATCGAACGCTTCCGCGAGGAGGCCGAGCTCGACCACCGCCTCGAGGACCTGATCGCCGGCGAGTACGCCGTCGAGTACGCCACCAGACAGGGTCTCGAGCAGCTCGCCGAGAAGGGCCAAGAGGCGATCGACGAGCGCGACCGGGGGGCGGTCAGCGAGGCGCTCGATCGGTTCCTCGGCGACGTCGGCTCCGACGAGGTCGCCTACGGCGAGGCGGACGTCGACGACGCCCTCGAGTACGAGGCCGTCGACACGCTGTTGCTCTCGTCGACCCTCGAGGGGACGACTATCCAGGAGCTTGGCGAGCGAGCCGAGGAGCAGGGCGGCGAGACGCTGGTCGTCCCCGACGACTTTCCGGACGGCGACCGGTTCGCCGACGCCTTCGACGGGATCGGGGCGATCCTCCGGTTCCCGATCGAGTGAACGGCTCGAGGGCCCCGATGGGCCCTCTCGAGCGAGGTAACCGGATCTCGCGGATCGACGGAGAAAAGAAATCCTCATACGAGCGGATCGCGATATGAGGACCAACGTCAATGAGTCCCGTCACTACCGGTGGCACCGCAGCGAGTATCGCCCCGAGCATCGTCGCGTTCGACGCCACGTACGGCGTCACGGTCGTCGCGACCGCCATGCTGGCGCTGTTCATGCTCATGATGGTGTTTTTCGCCGTCGCGCCGATCGTCTCCTCGACGTGGAGCGAACAGTTCGGAACCGACGTCGCCGTCGAGACGGCGCCCGAACCCGACGACGCCTCCTCGGCGGAGGAGACGGCCGACGCCTCGCCCGAGGCCGAGAAAGCCGTCACCTCGTCCGAGGCGGCCGCCGCGAGCGGTGCGGGCGCCGCCGTCGACGAGCCGGAGGCCGGCGAGGTCACCGAGGGAACGTTCACGAACGAGGACCTCGGGAAGCTCGTCGAGCGGGCCGACGGCAAGGTGATCGGCACCGTCGCGTCCGTCAGCGGCGAGCAGGCTCGCGTCGAGCCCAACCCCGACGCGCTCGATCAGATCCTCATCCGTCTCGACCGGAAGGAGGTTGGCGAGGCCTTCGTCCTCGAGGCCGACGACGTCCGCGAGATCAGCAGCACGCGGATCCACCTCGAGCGCGAGTTCGTCCGACCGACGGGCGAACCGACGCCGGAGACCGAGGCCGACGCCGACGACGTCTCGGCCGCGACGGAGTAGTTTCTTTTCGGCTCGTCGCTGCCGTCCGGGTTCGATCGCCGACACGCGTCGCCGGTCGGGATCGCCGCGACCGTCTTCTGCAGGCACCACGCTTTTCACCCGGCTGCCGCGACGTCGGCCACATGTGCAATACGTTCACGGACGACGATATCGGATCGCGCGTCGAGACCGCCGACGGCGAGACGGTCGGCGTCGTCGCCGCGGTCGACGGGGCCGTCGCTCGGGTCTGTCCCCCTCCGGCGGCCGACGGTTCGGACACGGCGGCGCCCGCCATGGCGACCGGTCCCGACGAGACGCGCCCGCTCGAGCCGGAGGCCGAACTCGATCCGACGGATCCGGACCGCGACCCGGAGGCGGAGCTGTCGGTCGACGAGGGGGCCAGCCGGACGGACGGTTCGAACGACGACCGTCGCGACGACGCCGACACCGGGGATTCCTGAGCGCGATCGAACGCCCGGTTTGCCTCCTCGAGTGACCCAGGAGGCTCGCCCTCGGAGTGTGATCGGAACCGGCACCGAGGATCGGCCGCGCTACGTCTCGCCGAGGAACTGCGCTGTCGCCCCCCGGAACAGGGCCTCGAGCGCCGTCTCCGAGAGGTCCCGGTCGACGAGTCCCTCGTACTCCCGCTCGTAGGCGTGGGGCACGTTCGGATAGTCGGAGCCGTACATGACGCGGCCGGCGAGGTCCTCGAAAACGGCGTCGTCGATGGCGGCGGGATCGAAGTCGACGTAGCGGTCGACGACCGTCGCCATCGCGAAGCTGGTGTCGAGGTACACGTTCTCGTCGGTTCGGGCGAGCTCGAGGAACGCCTCGTGTTCGAACGTCCCCATGTGGGCACAGCAGGCCCGCACCGCCGGAAACCGCTCGCGAAACCGCCGGAACCGTTCGATCCCGACGTGGGGACTGGCCTCGAACATCGGCGCGTTGCCGGCGTGGTGGAGGACGGGCCGGTCGTACGCGGCGCAGAGCTCGTAGGCGGGATCCAACCGCGGATCGTCCGGCGCCACCTCCTGGACGGGACACTGGAACTTCAGCCCGCGGGCACCGTTCTCGAAGGCAGCCTCGACGACCGCATGGACGTCGTCGGCGGGGTGGACCGTCGCGAAGGGGAGACACATCTCGGAGGCGCTCGCCTCCTCGAGCAACCAGCCGTTGAGGTCGGCGGCGATCCCCGGTTTGTGAGCGTACGGCAGCGCGACGTATCGCTCGATGCCGTACTCGCGGAGAGCGGCCTCGATCGCCTCCCTGTCGGTCGGGTGGTCGAACTCCCAGCCCGCCGCGTCGTTGAGTGCCTCGCGAATTGCGGCCATCAGCCGGTCGGGCATCAGGTGGACGTGCGAATCGATACCGCCGTCGACGGGGATCCCGTTGCTCGTCATTGACACTCGTTTCCTCGGTGACCGAGAAAAAGTCTGAGATCGGACGAGTTCGATCGAACTCCGTCGTGACGGTCGAGCGGGGGTAGCGGACGAGAAGCGGTGCCGAACGACTGTTTTGCTTCCCGCCGAACTCGAGCCGCTTCACTCGGATTTGATATCGCAGTATAGAATTCATTCCGGCGATCGGGACGGTTGCGGTTGCCGGGCCGGGAACTAATCCCGTCCCCGTCGTACGCCGACGGGCTATGGAGATATTCGGCCGCAGCGACCTCGAGGGCGTCGACGTCGACGGACCGACCGACGAACAGGCGATCCTGTTCGTCCACGGCGCGATGTTCACCAAGGAGATGTGGCTCCCCCAGCGGCGGGCGCTGGCCGACGAGTTCCGGGTCGTTGCGCCCGATCTCCCCGGCCACGGGACGTTCGCCGACGAGACGTTCCGGATGGAGCCGGCGATCGCCCGCCTCGAGGAGACGATCGAGACCGCGACCGACGGCAGCGCGGTGCTGGTTGGCCTCTCGCTGGGCGGCTACGTGGCGACCGAGTACGCCTCCCGCCATCCCGAGCAGGTCGACGGGCTGGTGCTGACGGGGAGCAGCGCGAACCCCGTCCGCGGGATGCGGCTGGTGACGCGGGCCAACGGCACCCTCGCGCGCTTGCTCACCCGACCGGACGTCGGCAAGCGCGCCGTCGAGCGACTGGCGACGCGGTGGGTCCGCAACCGCGACCTGCCGTCGGATATCGAGGCGGCGATCATCGACGCGGGCTTCTATCCCAAGCAGTTCGGCGACGCCGGCCCGGACGTCCGCGGCGTGAACTTCCGGGAGAAGCTCTCGACGTACCCCGGCCCGACGCTGATCATCAACGGCGAGCACGACAAGATCATGCGCCGCGGCGAACGCGAGCACGCGGCCGCCGCACAGGACGCGCGGATCGAGGTGCTCGCCGGGGTCGGCCACATCTGCAACCTGCACCGACCGGAGACGTACACCGCCCGCCTGCGGAACTTCGTCCGCCAGCGCGTCGCGCCTCGACAGTAGTCACTCACTCGAGTCGATCCCGTGGCTCTCGAGGGCCAGCGTCTCCGGATCGAGTTCGTAGTAGCGCTCCCAGGCCGGTGCGAGGCTCACGGTGCGGACGCCCGCGATTTCGGCCTCGCGGTGGCCGTGGTGGTGACCCACGAGACAGAGCTCCGGCGAAAGCGTCTCGAGCAGCTCGTCGACGTGCTCGCAGCCGGGATCGTAGCCGTACGACAGGAGCTCGGTCGGCGCCTCGTGGGTGAGGAGGACGTCGACGTCCGAAAGCTCGGCCGCCCGCTCGACGTCCTCGTGAGTGAAGTGTCGGCGCCGTTTACCGGAGAGTTCGGAGCGGGGCAGGTCGTACTTCGTCGGCGCGTAGTTGCCCGACAGCCCCGCCACGCGGACGCCCTCGACGGTTGCCGCCGTGCTCGCCAGCAGGTGGACGTTTCGGGTTCCCGCGGTTTCGCCGGCACGGAGCGCCTCGATCGTGTCGAACTCCTCGTTGTTGCCGGCCACGAACCACGTCGGGGCCGGCAGTTCGTAGCACTCGAGGTCGCCGACTTGGAGGACGTGTTCGGGCTCGAGTCTGCGGTAGTGTGCGAGCAAGGTCTCCCGTCGATCCGGATCCGAGGCGTGGACGTCACCGAGGACGAGCATACCGTTTCGACGGGGCGGATCCGGAAATACTGCCGGTCCGGGAAGCACATTCAGGGAGCGGGATTTAGGCGACGGACGGTGACGGCGTAGCTATGAGCGAGACGCCCGAGCGAAGCGACCTCGAGTCGCCAGTAGACCGCAAGCGGAGCGAGCTTCGAACCAGCCGACTCGCGGACGGCACCTGGCTCGTCGCCGGCCATCGGTCTCGAGCGACCGCGCCGGATCGACGCCTCGAGGAGCGGTCCCGAAGCGACGCCACGGAGGTGTGAACCGTGGCCGAGATCGGCGTCCACGCCTCCCACGAGCAGTTCGCGCCGAGCGACCTGCTCGACTGTGTCGAACTCGCCGACGAGTACGGGTTCGACGAGGTGCTCGCCTCCGATCACTTCCACCCATGGAGCGAACGCCAGGGCGAGTCGGGATTCGTCTGGTCGTGGCTCGGATCGGCGATGGAGCGGACCTCGCTGTCGTTCGGTACCGTCAACGCACCCGGCTACCGCTACCACCCCGCAGTTATCGCGCAGGCGGCCGCGACGCTTCGAGAGATGTACCCCGAGCGATTCTGGTTCGCCGTCGGCAGCGGCCAGTTGATGAACGAGGGGGTCGCGGGCGTGGAGTGGCCGCTCAAGGACGAGCGCAACGCCCGCCTCGAGGAGTGTGCCGAGATCATGCACCGGCTGTGGGACGGCGAGGAGGTCACCCACCACGGACGGGTGGACGTCGAGAAGGCCACGCTGTACACCCGCCCGGAGTCGCCGCCGCCGCTGTTCGGTGCCGCGCTCTCGGAGGAGACCGCCCGCTGGCTCGGCACCCGCGAGTGGGTCGAGGGGCTGATCACGATCGCGACGCCCGACCACGAGGGCCTCGAGAGCCGGATCGAGGCGTTCCGCGAGAACGCCCCGGGGAAACCGATCGCCCTCAAGGTTCAACTCGCCTACGACGAGGACGAGGAGGCGGCGCTGGAGGGCGCCTACGACCAGTGGCGGACCAACTGCGCGCCCGGCTCGGTCACCCAGAAGCTGCGCACCCCCGAGGAGTTCGACGCGCTGGGCGAGCAGGTCACCCGCGAGCAGGTCGCCGAGAGCGTCCGGGTCTCGGCCAACCCCGAGGACCACCTCGAGTGGCTCCGGCGGGACCTCTCGCTCGAGGTCGACAAGCTCCTGTTGCACAACGTCGCCCGCGGGCAGGAGCGGTTCGTCGAGGAGTTCGGCGAGAAGGTGCTTCCCGAACTCGAGTGAGCACACCCGCGGCCCGCATCACGACCCGTTAGGCCCGGTGACCGTCACGGATCGCCTGACGAACGATTATACCCGGCGTCGTGGACGGACTGACCATGGTCGACAGTCGAACCTACGAGTTCGAGGGAACCAGTCCGTCCGTCGACGACGAGGCCCGCGTCAGTCGCGACGCGATCCTCGTCGGCGACGTCGAGGTCGCGGCCGAAGCGAGCGTCTGGCCGGGGGTCGTCCTCCGGGGCGACATCGGTCCCGTGCGGATCGGTCGGAGAACCCACGTCGGCGACAACGCGACGCTGCACGCGGCGACCCTCGAGGAGCAGGTGATGATCGGACACGGCGCGGTTCTCAACGAGGCACGCGTCGAGACGGGCGCGCTGGTCGGATTCAACACGACGCTCAACACCGATTCGAGGGTCGGATCCGGAAGCATCGTCGCCGCCGGAACGGTCGTTCCCGACGGCTACTCGATCCCCTCGGAGTCGTTCGTCCGCGGCGTCCCCGCCGAAATCACGCCCCTCGAGGAGACGGGGATCGATCCCGAGGCGATCTTCGAGGAGTTCTCCTCGGGCGCCTACACCGACCTGGCGAACCGCCACGGTGATCTGTTCGAGTAGGCTCTCGGCGCACGGTCAGCGAACCGCGCCCGACTCGAGCAAGCGGTCGATCTCGCCGTCGTCGTAGCCGACCTCGGCGAGATACTGCCGTGTGTGCGCTCCCTGCTCGGGGATCGTCTCGCTCGGGGACGTCGCCACCTCGCGGTGGCGGGCCGGAAACCCGATTCTGGGCGGGGCGTCGGCGGACTCCTCGACGAGCCCGCGGGCTCGAAGCTGGGGGTGTTCGACGGCCTCCGCGGGTGCGTACACGCCCGAAAACGCGGCGTCGACGCCCTCGAGCGCGTCCTCCCACTCGTCGCGCGTTCGCTCGCGGAAGAGGGCCTCGAGCTCGGCTCGCAGGGCCGCCCGCACGTCCGGATCCGTCGAACCGTGTTCCTCGAGGAGGTCCTCCCGGCCGACGGCCTCGCAGAACGCGCGCCAGAACTTCGGCTCGAGGGCGGCCAGCGTCACCCACCGCTCGTCGGCTGTTTCGTAGCTGTCGTACCACGGCAGCGCGCCCGTCAGCGGCGTCTCGCCCGGCCTGGGCTCGGCGGGGTCGCCGGTGAGGGACTGGTAGGCGATCGCTTGCGAGAAGGAGGCGACGACGTCGGCCAGCGCGATATCGACGTACTCGCCGTCCGCGTTGCCGAGTTCCCGTGCGAGGATGGCCTCGACGATGGCGAACGCCGCGAACAGGCCGCCAGCCATATCACCGATCGGGTAACCTGGCGTCTGGGGTTTCGCGTCGGGCGACTCGCGAGTCATGTCCAGCAGCCCCGCGAGCGCGACGTAGTTGAGGTCGTGGCCCGCCCGATCGGCCCAGGGGCCGTCCTGACCGTACCCCGTGACCGAACAGTAGATCAACTCCTCGTTGTGCTCGCGGAGGGTCTCGTAGTCGATCCCCAGTCGGTCGACGACGCCCGGACGGAAGCTCTCGAGGACGACGTCGCTCTCCGCGACGAGCCGGTAGAACGCCGCCCGCCCGTCCTCGCTCTTGAGATCGATGGCGACGCTTCGTTTCCCCCGATTCACCATCTCGAAGATCGCCCCGGTTCCGCGATCGGTGAGCGGTTCCATGGCTCGGGCGTAGTCGCCTACGCCGGTGTCTTCGACTTTCACTACCTCCGCGCCCGAGTCCGCCAGCAGCTGGGTCGCGTACGGGCCGGGCAACAGCCTCGAGAGATCGAGAATTCGAACGCCGTCGAGTCGCATACCGGAGGGGTCGCGGCGAGAACACTTTACAGTGGACCTCGCTCGGACGCGGAACGGAACCGGGGACGTCCGCGACTCCGGTTACGAATCGGTCGCCCGACGGATCTATCGGTCGGCGTCGGACGCTCCCATCGGCCCCCACAGGACGATCAGCGCGCTCACGACGACGGCCGTCCAGAAGCCGAACGCCGCGCCGGAACCGAACCCATCACCGAGACCGTAGCTCACTGCTCCGATCAGCGGCGGGAGCACGACCAGCAGGGCTACTGCTTCTCGGATCGCACGCGAGTCGGCGCTGACTCCGACCACCGGACCTACACCCGCTCGAGGATCGTCGCGATCCCCTGGCCGAAGCCGATACACATCGTCGAGAGCCCGACGTCCTGCTCCGTTCGCTCGAGTTCGTGGACCAGTTTCGTCACCAGGGCCGCGCCCGTCGCCCCCAGCGGATGGCCGTGGGCGATGGCACCGCCGTTGACGTTGGTTCGATCCCAGGGGGCGCCCGTCTCCTCGAGCCAGGCGGCGACGACCGAGGCGAACGCCTCGTTGACCTCGAACAGGTCGATATCGGAGAGCTCGTAGGCCGACTGCTCGAGGACGCGTTCGGTCGCCGGGATCGGCCCCGTCAGCATTGTCACGGGGTCGACGCCGACGACCTCCGTCTGTCGAATTCGGGCCATCGGCTCCCAGCCGTGAGCCTCGGCGGCGGCCTCGCTCGTGATCAGCAGGGCCGACGCACCGTCGACGATCCCCGAGGAGTTTCCGGGGTGGTGGACGCCCTCCCCCTCTTCGCGGAACGAGAGGGGGAGTTCGGAGAGGGTCTCGAGATCGGTTTCGGGGCGGGGGTGTTCGTCTCGGTCGACGACGACCGTCTCGCGGGTCGCTTCGCTCCCCGCTCGACTGTTCGAGTCGCGCTGCGACTCGCTTCCCTCCCCGTCCAGTTCGGTCTCGACGGGGACGACTTGATCGTCGTATCGCCCGTCCTCCCAGGCCTCTCCCCAGCGGCGCTGGGAGTCGACCGCGAGTTCGTCGAGCTCCTCCCGCTCGAACCCGTAGTTCTCGGCGATCCGCTCGGCGCCCTCGCCCTGATGGGTCAGCTCGTCGACGTGCTCGAAGTAGGTGTCGGTGACGGCGCTCTCCCCGGCGACGCCGTCGACGCCGTCCGACCCCAGCGGCACGCGGGTCATGTGCTCGACGCCGCCGGCGACCAGCACGTCGTGCTGGCCGGCCATGACGTTCGTCGCGGCGAAGTTGACCGCCTGCTGGCCCGAGCCGCACATCCGGTTGAGCTGGACGCCCGGAACGCCGTCGCCCCAGCCCGCGACCATCGGCGCGATGCGACCGATATTGAGTCCCTGCTCGTCGACCGGGGTGACACAGCCGTAGATCACGTCCTCGACCGTCTCCGGGTCGAACCCGTTGCGCGCCTCGAGGGCCTCGAGCGGGGCCGCCGCGAGGTCCTGCGGGTGCGTGTCCCTGAACGAGCCGTCTCGCTTGCCGAAGGGGGTCCGGACTGCGTCGACGACGACTGCCGTCTTCATACGACGAGTTAGTGATGGTTACCGATAGTTGTTATCCCTCGGATACCGTCCAGCCGAGGCGTCTCGGATCCACTCCGTTCCGTTCGCGTCGCATATCGGCGGCTAGGGCGACCGAGCCGGCAATCGGGTTTATTGGGCCGCCGTGCGAAGGGAGCGTATGTATCGGGTCCTGATACCCATCGATACGAACGAGGACCGTGCACGCGCTCAGGCCGACTACGTGACATCGCTGCCAAACGCCAGCGAGAACGTCGAGGCCGTTCTCCTGTTCGTGTTCACCGAAGAGGGCGAGAACCTCCCGTCGGACCTCCAGCAGTTCAAGACCGCTACTCGGATCGGGTCCGTTCGGCGCGCCAAAGAGCGCCTCGAGGACAACAACGTCGACGTGACCGTCCTCGAGGACAGCGGCGACACTGCCGACGACATCATCAAGACGGCCGAGGAGTACGATGTCGACTCGATCGTGCTTGGCGGTCGAAAGCGCTCCCCGGTCGGGAAAGCGGTCTTCGGAAGCGTCACGCAGTCGGTCATCCTGAACACGGATCGACCGGTGGTCGCGACCGGTGGATCACAGATGTGACATCCCCCCTGCACCGAAGCGGAGGAACTCTTCCGTTGGGGGTCCGGCTACGCCGATTCGGCTCGAGAGAGCTTCGCTCTCCCGACCCACTCGCTTCGATGCCGTTGATAGCCAGGAACCAAGTTTACCTGTCAAGCAATCCAAGACCGAGTCCATGAGTGATAATCCTGAAATCACGGCCGACCGACCCGACAGCCCGATTCGCCTCGCCGGCACCGACCACATCACGCTCATCGGCAGCAACGAGGACGACACGATCGAGTTCTACCGCGACCTGCTGGGGATGCCGCTGGTACTCAGACAGCCCAACCTCGACGACCCCGAGTCGACGCACCTCTTCTTCGACACGGGCGACGGGCGGATCCTCACCTTCTTCGTGAACGACGACCGTCAGTCCAGCGAGCAGCCGCTGCGCCACCAGGTCGGCTCGGTTCACCACGTCTCCTTCTCGGTCGAGCCCGAGCGGTTCGTCGAGACGAAGGAGGCCCTCGAGGAGGCGGGACGGGGCTACAACGAGTTCGACCGAGGTATCTTCCACTCGCTGTACACCCGCGATCACAACGGGCTGACGATCGAACTCGCGACCGACAAGTTCGACGTGCCGGACGAGCGCCGCGGCGAGGTGCTGGCGACCGCCCAGCGCCTGCGCGTCGAGGACGGCGCCGACTTCGCCGAGGAGCGCCACCTCGAGGCGGCCCTCGAGGAGCTGGGAATCGAGAGCGAGAAGTTCGAACTGCCCGACGCGCCGTCGGGTGCCGGACGCTGAGGTGCCGAGTTAGTCTCAGTCGGGTAGCTCCTCGAGCACGCCGCCCATGAGCGAGCGAACGTTTTCGCCCTCGTCGTCGAGATAGGTCGGGTAGACGCCGAGGGTGGCGACCAGGTCGTCGCCGGCGTCGACGGTCTCGGTGACGAGGACGTTCACGTCGACGGTTCGCCCGTCGAACGCCGCCTCGCCGGTGAACGTCGACAGCGTCGTCGACTGATCGAGCACGGTCAGCTCCTCGTCGGCGTCGTGGTCGACGTCGTCGATCCCGCCGTAGTTGTTCACGACCAGGTCGACGAGTTCGCTCGTCGAGCGCTCTCCGATCGGGTTGAGCTGTCGGCCGGCGATCCCGATCTGCGGGCTCGAGAAGACGACGAACTCCGCGCCCTGGTGTTCGCCCAGCAACCCCATGTCGATCGTCTTCTCGTACTCCGTGAGCGCGTTGATCAACACGAATTCCTGGGAGACGACGGAGACGCTGACCGTCTCCTCGAGGCGAAGCTCGTCGACGTCGGTCCGCTCGTAACCCGCCTCCTCGCGGATCTCCGGCTCGATCCCGGCCGGCGTGGCCTCGTGTCTGTCCAGTCCGACCGTCCCGAGACAGCCCGCGAGGCTCGCGAGTCCGGCCGTTCCCGCTCCGGCGATCACCTGTCGGCGTTTCATTCTCTAATACATTACTATCACAAGTACAAGACTTTTGGGTATTCGGACTGATCGGCCGTCGAACTCCCTCGTCCGACCCCCGTTCCCACTCGACAGTATGTATTTACGGCTTCGACGAGAACACCGCCGCTATGGTTGCAGACGGCCAGATCGCCATCGTCCACTACACGGCTCGACTCGCGACCGGGGACGCGGCCGGGGAGCCCGTCGACACGACCGACATCGACGTCGCCCGACGTGAAGGGATCTACCACGACCACCGCGACTACAAGCCCTTCGAGTTCCGCGTCGGGGACGGCGACGTCGTTCCGGCGCTCGAGGACGCCGTTCGCGACCTCGAGAAACCGGGCGAGTCGACGGTGGTCCGGGCGGAGCCCGCGGCGGCGTTCGGCGAGCGGGATCCGTCGGCCGTTGACGAACTCCCACGGGACGCGCTCGAGGAACACGCGAACGCGACCCTCGAGCCGGAGACGCTCGTGACGACCGAGGACGGGCGATCGGGGTGGATTACCGACGTGACCGACGATACCGTCGTCGTCGATTTCAACCACGAACTGGCCGGCAAAGAACTCGAGATCGAGGTCGAACTGCTCGACGTCCACGGCGAGCCGGGGGAGGGACACTCGCGAAACTGGGAGAAGAAAGCGGGACGACGGCGGGAGTAGCTACAGGTCGACGTCGACCTCGACGCGGTGTGGCCAGTAGGCGTTGTTGGCGTAGCCGCCGGCCTCCCACGGGAAGGCGTCGTCCTCGATCGTCTCGAGTTCCTCGTCCTGGTGGGCGACCTCGCGGGGCTGGTTGCGGCCCTGCTCGTCGGTCGCGCGCGAGCAGATCGTGTACTCGCCGTCTTCCTCCGGGTTCCAGAGGAACCGGAACTGTTGCCACGAACCGTTCGTGTCGACACCCGACATCTCGGGCGTGAACAGCTCGGCGTTCTCCCAGCTCTCGCCGCCGTCGGTCGACACCTCGACCTGTTCGATCGCGTCGTCGCCGGCCCACGCGACGCCGACGATCTCGACCCGGCCGTCGGCGGCTCGCGGCGAGACGCTCGAGTCCTCGCCCGGGTAGCCGATGACCGACTTCACCAGCTGATCGTAGGCGTACGCCAGCGGGTGGTCGCCCTCCGCGGCGAGATCCATCTGCTCCTGCGTGTCGAACTCCTCGATCTCCTCGTGGTGTTCGGCGGACTGGCCGGCGACCTCCATCCGGTAGGAATTCTGCTGCCAGTTGTAGTATCGCTCCCACTCGTCGCCGTACATCATCATGTCCATGACCTCCAGTTCGGAGAGCCACTTGATGTTGTTACAGCCGTACCAGCCGGGGACGAGGAGCCGGACCGGGTGGCCGTGTTCGATCGTCAGATCGTGGCCGTTCATCTGGTAGGCCAGGATGCAGTCCTCCATCACCTTCTGCATCGGGATCGACCGGGCGAACACCTGGTCGTCCTCGCTGGGAACGTCGTCGCCGGCGGCCATCAGCCACATCCCGTCGCTGGTGTCGGCGCCGTACTCCTCTAGGATCTCGCTGACCGGCGTCCCGGTCCAGATGGCGTTCCCGACCGCGCCGAACGCCCAGGGGTTGCCCCCGACCTCCGGCTCGAAGTACGACCGACCGTTGCCCGTACACTGCATCGTGTGGGCGACCGACTCGGTGGGGTAGCTGTGTTTGATCTCCTCCATCGAGAGTTCGACCGTCTCGTCGCCGAGTCTGAGTTCGATCTCGTGGTCGTCCTCGTCGATATCGGGCGAGAGGTAGCGGTTCCTGATGAAGTGCTCCTCGGCCGGCGTGATGTAGTTACTGTACGTCTCGCGCTCGGCGGCCTCGCCGTTTTCCGGATCTGCGGAGTGAACCGTGAGTCCCGGATAGGCGTCCTCGAGGTACTCCCGGGTTCCGCGCTCGAGTTCCTCGTCGTCGCCGTTCCCGTTGCCGTCGTCGTCGCCGTTCCCGTCGTCATCGTCGTCGCCGTTGCCGTCCGCGTCGGCCTCGCCGTCGTCGCTGCTACAGCCCGCGAGGGCGACGCCCGCGGCGACCCCTGCCGTCGCCATGAAGCGTCGCCGCTTCAGGAACCGCTTCGTCCCCGTCGACGTCTTTCGCTCTCGGTTCGATTCCTCGGTCGTCTCGTTCGGTGTTTCGTCTACTGACATATTATTCCTCCACGATTACCGTACCGATCATGCTGCCGTCGTGTGGCGTACAGACGTACGTGTACTCGCCCGGCGTCTCGAACGTGTGTTCGTACTCATCGCCCTCGTCGACCAGCTCGGAGTGGTTGTCTCCCTCGTAGGAGGCGAACGGGTCGGCGTCGTCCGGGTTCTCGTTCTGGTTCGAGGCGTCGGGATGGGAGGAGACGTTGTGGCCCGGTGCTTCGAAGTACCAGGTCACCGTCTCCCCGACCGAAACCGTGATCTCCTCCGGATCGAACCGCCAGTCGCCGTCGGGTGCGACGATCACGAGGTTCTCCTCGTCGTCGCCATCACCGTTCTCGTCGTCGGTCTCCTCGTCCGATTCGTTCCCACCGTTCTCGTCCCCGTTCGATTCGTTGCCGTCGGCACCGTTCTCTGCACCTGCATCGTCCTCGCTACACCCCGCGAGGGCGGCTATCCCACCCGTCGCGGCGGCGTACGTTATGAATCGTCGGCGGCTGTGCATGTGTTTCACGCTACCGTGGTTACCATTCGCTGACAGGGATTGAAGTCCGGTATAGCGGCAATATATTCATGTAGCTAGCCGATACCGAGTGTTTAAGCTGTAAAATGAAACGTAATATGGTTACAATAGTGATTATCACGTGTTACTTCTCGGCATTATCTGTGCTTTCCTATGACGATAGTCTGCGACAAAATCGGTCCAGAGGGGAACGACAACCTACGCGTCGTCGATCCGGTCGATGGCCTCGTCGAATCGTTCGGACGGCTGCGCCCCGACGAGCGTTCCGGCCGCTCCGGAGTCGGGGTCGAAAACGACGAACGTCGGCGTCCCCGCGATCTCGAACGAGCGGGCCTGCTCGGCGTCGTCCTCGATCGAGGACTCGAACCCCTCGCCTCGCTCCTCGAGGCACGTCTCGAGGTCGTCGTCGTCGATAGCGGAAACAGAGCGCGTGTACTCGAGGAGTGCGTCGGCGTCGGCCCACCCCGATTCCTGCTCGCCCTGTTCGTCGAAGACGGCGGCGTGCCAGTCCCAGTACGCCGACGGGTCGTCGTCGCGGACCTGTGCCCACGCACACCGCGAGGCGACCGCGGCGGTCATCGAGTCCGATCCGAAGTACGGCAGCGGAATGAATACGATCCGAACCCGCCCGGGTTCGACGTGGTCCCGGACGAGATCGGGGAGCGTCTCCCGTTCGAACTCCTCGCAGAACGGACACTGGAAGTCCGTCCAGTAGTAGATATCCAGCGCCGCGTCGGAAGATCCGACGATCGGTTTCCCGGTCAGATCGACGCCGAACGCCGTCGTCTCGTCGCTCGCGTGCAGCGTCGGCGAGAGGTCGTGTCCTTCGCCTTCGTCGTCCCGGGCGAGGTAGTAGGCGCCGCCGCCACCGATGGCGACGACGGAGCCGGCGAGGACGGCACGACGGGACGGCTGATCGAGGTCCATTCGGTACTCCCCGCGTTCGAACCCTCGAACCGTAAACGGTCCCGTCGTTTTGCTGAGTCCGCAAAACGGGAGCGATAATTTGCCGTCGGCGCCCGTGCGTTCGATCAGTGTACTCGAGCGAGCCCCGAACGGCGACTTCGGGCCACAGTTCCGCGAGCGTCCCGACGAGCAGCGGGGTGAGCGCGTCGTGAGCCGCGGCGATCGAGTTGCCCGCTTCGTCCGGAACCTCTCCGAGGCGATGGTCTACCCCTTCGAGAGCTGGCGGGGGACGGCCGGGCTGGTCCTCGTCGCGCTCGCCACGTACGTCCTGCTCGTCGGCAGCACGATGCCCGAGTTCACGCTGCAGATGCTCGGCGACGGGCTCCACTGGTTCGACGACGTCCTCGTCTTGCTCACCGAGACGATTTACCGCACGGACGGCCTCTCGGGACTCGCGATCGTCGGCCTCTACGCCCTGCTGACGGGCGTCGCGGTCGTCAACGCCGCCGCGCAGCTCCGCCTTGTCGGGCTCTCGAGCCTGACCGACCTCTCCGGCGTGGTTCCCGGTCTCCTCGCGTCGGGCTGTGCGAGCTGTGGCGCCGGGCTGCTCGGCTTTCTGGGGTTCGCTGGCGCGCTGACGCTGCTGCCCTACGACGGGACGTTGCTACAGCTCGGCGGGCTCGCCCTCCTGGCGTTTTTCCTGGGGCGAGCGGGACACCCCGAGCGGTGTGCGATCGAGCCGGGAGCGGACGGATGAGGGATCGTGCTGAACTCGAGAGCGACGAGCTTCTCGAGCAGAGGCTCGAGTTCCTGCCGGAATACTGTAAGTCGACTCTATCGTACGACCGACTCCGGCGACGGACGTCTCACGGACGATTCGACGCGACCAACAACGGCTAACTGCACTCCCGAAAGACGACGTGACGATGAAGGATTCAGACGATACCGCGATGGACGCACTCGTCGACCGCGCACGCGAACTCATCCCCGGCGGCGCACAGACGGGGCTCCGAGCGCAAGCCTACGAGACCGGCGACGTCGCCTTCGACTCGGCGTCGGGCGCCACGCTGCGGACGGTTTCGGGCGAGCAGTACACCGACTACCACCTCGGGTTCGGACCGATCGTCCTCGGCCACGCACACGACGGCGTCGACGAGGCGGCTCGAGCGGCCATCGACGACGGCGTGTTGTACGGCGCGGGCACGACGCCCCTCGAGGTCGATGTCGCCGAGCGCCTCGTCGATCTCGTCCCCAGTATCGAGATGGTGAACTTCTGTAACAGCGGCAGCGAGGCGACCTACCACGCGATTCGGCTCGCGCGGGCCGCCACCGGAAACGAGAAGATACTGAAGTTCGAGGGGTGTTACCACGGCTGGCACGACTACGTCGACGTCAGCGTCTACCCGCCCGCCGACCGCGTCGGCGAACGCTACCCCGAATCCGACGGGATGCTCCCGGCGGCCGTCGAGAACACGCTGGTCGCGCCGTTCAACGATCCCGGCGCGCTCGAGGACGTCTTCCGTGAGCACGGCGACGACCTCGCGGCCGTCATCCTCGAGCCGATCCCCCACTCCGTTGGCTGTCTGCTCCCGGAACCGGCGTTTCTGGATCGACTGCGCGAGGTGACCGAGAGCCACGACGTCCCGCTCGTGTTCGACGAGGTCATCAGCGGGTTTCGCCACTCGCCCCGCGGCGTGCAGGCGGAGTTCGGCGTGACGCCGGATCTCACCTGCGTCGCGAAGGCGCTGGGTAACGGCTACCCCGTGGCGGCCGTCGGCGGCCGGGCGGACCTGCTCGCGCAGGCGGGCGGCGACAACGAGTCCGGCGTCGTCATCAGCGGGACGTACTCGGGCAGCCTGCCGGGGCTCGCCGCCGCCCGCGAGACGATCGATACGATCGTCGACGAGGACGTCCAGGGGTATCTCACGGCCCTCGGCGACCGCTACCGCGACGGCCTGGGCGAACTGCTCGAGGATCACGGCGTGGCGGGCCGGGTCGTCGGCCACCGGAGCATCTTCAGCGTGCAGTTCGGCGTGGACGGCGAACCGCGAACCTACGAGGACGTCCTCGGACTCGACGAGGAGCGCTTCCGCGCGTTCGCGGCGGGGATGCGCGATCGCGAACAGTTCTTTACGCCGAACCCATACAAGCGCCATCACCTTTCGTTCGCCCACGACGAGGGCCACCTCGAGTCGTACCTCGAGGCCGCGGACTCGGTCCTCGCCGAGCTGTGAGACGCAGCGTTTCGGTGGCGTCCGTTGTGGCACACGACGAGCGGACCGCTAGTCGCGACAGGTCGAACAGCGCCGGCGTCGAACGATCAGCGCGACGACGCCGAGCGCGAGCGCGGTGACGAGCAGCTGGGCGCCGCCGGCGGCCAGCCCGTACGCGAGGGTGCCGCCGGAGACGGCGGTCGCTCCGGGGCCGAGACAGCAGAGACTCGCCGCTCCGGCCAGTCCGAGCTTCGCCCGTCGCGACGCCGTCTCCGATTCCGTCGCCATCGTTCACGTCAACGGGAACGGTCCGGATATCGTTTGTGGCACTCGAGGGGGCTACGCGTCGGCGTTTCGAGCAGTCACTCGCGGTCGTGACCGTGTTCGTGATGACCGTCGTGGCCGTGGTGGTGGTGACCGCCGTGGTCGTCTGCCCCGTCCAGTCCCGACTACGATCCGATCACGCGGAAGTCGAACTCCGCAGTCCCGTCTGCCATACCGCTACGTCGCTCCCGAGCCCTATCGTTCCTCTACCGCTTTCGGCGATCGGCGTCTACCTCGCTCCCGCGACGACGGCGGGGTTTGCCGTCGTCGGCTCCGAGGACTCGGTCTCCTCGATGACGTAGCGCTGGCCGAGCATCGGGTCGAGCAGGCTGTCGACGGGCGCCCGGTCGTCCCGCAGGACGGGGACGTCGTCGGTGGCAGGATCGTCCATGTAGTGGTCGATCTCGTCGGTCAGGTCGACCCCTATATCGCGCTCGTCGTTTCGAGCCTCGAGGTCGTCCTGCGAGAGTTCCTCGTCGTTTTTCGTCGCGACGAGCTGGACGTTCTGGACCGAGTTCTCGTCGGAGGTGCGGAAGCTGTACACTTCCGGGAACGCCTGCTCCATCGTCGCGTGCTCCGCGCGGTAGAACTCCGAAGCCGAGCCGCTCGGCGAGGAGACGACGTTCGCCAGCAGGACGCCGTCGTCGGTCAGCCGATCGGCAGCGAGTTCCATGAACTCCTCGGTCGTCATGTGAAACGGCACCTGATCCTGCTTGTAGGCGTCGAGGACGATCAGGTCGTACTCCTCGTCGTTGCTCTGGAGGAACTGCCGGCCGTCCTCGGCGTGGCTGGTCATGGTCGGACCGTGCTCGAGGCCGAAGTACGCCTCCGCAGCGTCGGTGACTTCGGGATCGATCTCGACGACGTCGACGTCGACGTCGTACCGGTCCTCGAAGTCCTGCGGCCCGGTGTAGCCGCCCCCGCCGATGAAGAGGACGTCGTCGACCTCGGCGGGGTCGTCGACCATCAGCATCGGCAGGTGGAAGTACCTCGTGTAGGCGAAGACGTGCCGATCGGGGTCCTCGAGGTCCACCGCGCTGTGGTGGGCCCCGTCGAGGTACATCGTCCGGATGTCCTCGCTATCGTCGACGACCTCGAGGTGCTGGTGGGGCGTCTGGCTCTCGTGGACGACGTCGCCGCGGTGGTCGAAGGCCACGGGGCCGCCGCCGGCGGCGGTGACGAGCAACAGGACGACGACGACGCTCGCGACCGTCGGATTCCGCGGGAGCGACGGCAGCGTGAGCGCGAGCGCGGTCGCGACCAGCATCAGGCCGAACAGCAGCCCAATTTGGGCGATGCTGAGGGAGGGAATCAGGACGAAGGTCGTCGCGCCGGAGCCGAGGATGCTCCCGATCGTGCCGAGCGCGTAGACGTGGCCGGAGGCCTCGCCGATCCCTCGTTTCCGGGAGAGCTCCGCGGCGTAGGGGCTGATGAACCCCAGCAGGTACGTCGGCGGGCCGAAGAGGATGATAACGGACGGCAGCGAGGCGTACCGGGGCGGGATCGCGAGCGTCGACGTGTACGCGAGCAGGAAGTCGCTGGCGTAGATCACCACCGCGACGTACACCGCCGTCGCGAGCATGAGCCAGGACATTTCGCGAGTGGTCGCCGCCGCCGCCCGCTTCCCGCCCTGCCAGTAGCCCAGGCTCAACGCGGCGAGCAACACCGTCAGGATCCCGCCGACGGTGTAGATGTGGCTGCCGAACTGTGGCGCGACGATCCGCACCGCGAGGATCTCGAGGCCCATGCTGGTGACCCCCGAGACGAAGACGGCGAGTTCGGGTTTCGTGGGCCGGTAGTCGGGGAGGGCGTTCCGCATTCGTTGTTCCCACAGTGTCGCCGGGTTCGTGAGTACCTGTCGGCTCCGGTCGCAGCGTCGAGCTACCCGAGGGCGGCGACTTCGTCCGACTCGAGCGACCGGTAGGGGACGTCGCTCGCCTCCAATACCGATCGAAGCTCCTCGAGTCCGCGGTCGATATCGATTCCCACCCGGTCGACGTGGGCGTCCGGCGACTCGCTCGGATCGGTCTCGAAGTGGGCGGTCAACTCGAGTCCCTCCGGGTGGTGATACCCCCGGACGTGGACCTGCCACCACTCGTAGCCGCTCGGGTGGTCGGCGACGCACTCGACGCGGCGGAGATTGCAGACCTCCCCGAAGTACGCGAAGGACATGTCCCAGTTCGGCGCGAAGTGGCGTTCGCCGAGCAGCCGTTCGGCCTCGGACGACGACAGGGAGACGAGCAGCGCCGGCTCGGGCGGTTTCGGCCGCGTGAAAAACCGCCCTCGAGCCGAGAGGAGCAGTCGTCTGCAGTCGCGGAGCAGCGTATCCGTCAGATTCGCTCGAGAAAGCCGTCGTGGCATGCTGTGTACACCACCCCGAGGGGCCTAAAGGGAGGGCCACGTTGCAGTCACCGAGTTCGGGACGATCGGTTATGCTCGTCCACGGTGTCTCCGAGAGTATGCCGACCGTTCGCCTCCTCGAGGGCGAGGACACGGACCGAATCGACGGGCTGAGCGACGGGCTGTTCGCAATCGTGCTGACGCTACTGGTCCTGCAGTTCCAGATTCCCGACGTCCCCGCGGATCACGCGGCCACCGAGCTTCCGGCGGCGCTCGCCGATCAGGAGACGCTGCTGTTCAGCTATCTGCTGTCGTTCGGCGTCGTCGGAATCTACTGGATCGTCCACCACAACCTCTTCGAACGGATCGAGCGCCACGACCGCGGGCTGCTGTACGGCAACCTCCTCTTTTTGCTGTTCGTCTCGTTCGTCCCGTTCCCCACGGAGTTAGTCGGCATCTACGGGACGCAGTTCGCCTGGACGCTGTACGCGGCTAACCTCGCGCTCGTCGGCCTCTCGCTGACGGCGCTCTGGTGGTATGCCTACCGTCGCGGGTTCACGACCGACGAGATCACGCCGCGGGTCGGCCGCGCCGTCGCGATCCGGGGGCTGATCGGGCCGGCGGTCTTCCTCCTCTCGATCGGCGTCTCGCTGGTTAGCCTTCCGGCAGCGTTTCTGACACCGATCCTGATCGTCCCACTGCAAGCGCTGTGGGTGCGTCGGTTTCGCGGGTCCTGACGGGCCAAGCGGCGGGATCGATCACGGCCGCGTCATCACGAGCGTGAGCACGAACAGCCCGGCGGCGACCGCGACCACGGTCGTGACGCTGACCTCGACCAGCCCGACGACCGCCGCGCCCGCGACGATCATCCAGCCGAACAGCAGCGACAGCACCGCGTTGAGAACGAGCAGCGCGCGCGGATCGCCCCGGGAGGACTCGAGCCCCTCGCGGAACCCGTCCCGGTCGGCGTCGGGATCGGCCATACCGAGTAGGCGAACGTGGCTCACTTAGCCGTTTCCGTCGGCCGGCGAGCCCGACACTTATGCCGGCTCCGGCGAACGGTAGCGTATGCGGGAAGTCACGGTCTCCCGACGGATCGACGCGACGGCGGTCGAACTCTCCTCGCGGTTCGATCCCCCGGCGATCGTCGAGGCTGAGGGGAGCTTCACGGTCGAGCACGTCCGCGAGGACGGCGACGCGACGATCGTCGTCGCCAGCGGACCCGGCATGCGGCTCCCGCTGCGATTCGAGTACCGCGACGACGCGCTCTACTACACCCAGGAGGGCGAACAGGGCCCGTTCGACCACATGGAGACGTGGCTCGAGTTCGACGAGCGCGGGGGCGGCACCGAAGTCACGTTTCGGTCGTCGGTCTCGCTCGCGGCCCCGCTCCCGTTCGGCGATCGGATCGCCGCCTGGAAGCGTAAGGGCGAACTCGAGCGCGCGCTCGAGGCGATGGCCGACGCGTTTTAGAGCCCGCGAGGCGATGGCCGACGCGTTCTACGGTTCGCGAACGACGACCGGTTCGTCGTCCGCGTCGGGGAAGGGGCTCTCGAGCGCTTCCGCCCGCTCCCACTCTTCGTCGGTGACCAGACAGTCCCGGAGCTGCGAGCGCAGCGCTTCGTCCTCGAGGTCGGTCCCGATGAACACGAGCTCGGTCCGGCGGTCGCCGTGCTCGCCGTGCCACTCGAGGTCGGGGCGGTTCGACCGGTAGAGGTCGCGTTGTACCTCCGGGAGCGCGGCGATCCAGGGACCCTCGCTCGTCGCCCGGACCGAGGGCCCGGCCTGGGAGAGATCGACCCTCGCGTCGCTGCCGGCGATCCACGCAACGCCCTTCGATCGGACGACATTGTCGGGTAGCTCCCGGAGGAACGCGGCGAAGCGCTCGGGGTGGACCGGGCGACGCTCCCGGAACGTCAGCGAGTCGACGCCGTAGACCTCGTCCGGGTGGCGGTGGTCGCGGTGGTTCTCGTCGTGGTCGTGTCCGTGCCCGTGCCCGTCGTGATCGTGGCCGGGTTCGCCGGCTTCGGCCCTCCCACTCTTGTCCTCACCCTCGTCGTCCTCGAGCGCGCGCTGCCACCCTGCGCCCTCGCCCAACTGCCCGGGATCGAACAGGTCGACCCCGAGGAGTTCGTCGGGATCGATCGCGCTGAACTCCGTTCTGCGCAGCTCGGCGTCGGGACGGAGCGCCCGGACCAGCGCCTCGGCCTCCTCGAGTTCGTCGGGCTCGCAGAGGTCGGCCTTGTTGAGCAGGACGAGGTTCGCGACCTCGAGCTGCTCGATCAGCAGGTCCGAGAGGGGGCGGTCGTCCTCGTCGGGGTCGGTGCGCCGCTCGGGGACGTCCTCGCCCGCGAAGGCGTCGAGGAAGAGTCGAGTGTCGAGCACCGTCACGAGCGCATCGAGCTCGTAGCGGGCGGCGACCCGCGAGCTGGTGGTAAAGAGTCGGGCGACGGGCTCGGGCTCTGAGATCCCCGAGGACTCGACGATCAGGTGGTCGAACGCCCGCTCGCGGGCCAGACGGACGACCGCCGTCTCGAGGTCGTCCTGGAGCTCACAGCAGATACAGCCGTTCGAGAGTTCGGCGACGCCGCCGGCGTCGAGATCCGACCCCTCCGCGACGAGTTCGGCGTCGACGTTGACCTCGCCCATATCGTTGACCAGGACCGCGAGTTCGCGGTCGCCGGCGTTGCGAAGCAGGTGGTTGAGCAGCGTCGTCTTGCCGGCGCCGAGACTCCCCGAGAGGACGGTGACGGGAATCGATGACATACGGGTGTGTTGGAACTCGGCGACTAAGGTGCGTCGGCTCGAGGACGACGGGAGCACGACACCTTTTAGCCTCGAGCCCCGAGCATGACTGACGATGACACTCGCCGAGCGGATCGAACGGTTCCGGGAAACCCTCGAGGAGTGGCTCCGGGGGCTCTACCACGGGATGATCGCTCACCCGGCCTACGAGAAGGTCGAGGCCGAGGCCGAGGATCAGGAGGACGCGTTCATGCTGGCGTGTTTCCCCGACGCCTTCGGCATCCCGAGCCCGGTGTCGTACTACACAGCCGAACTGCTGCCGTACCTCGAGGACGAGTACGAGGCCTGGCAGCGACGCCTGTGGGACCGGGGATCGGTGATCGAGCGCAAGGGCCACCAGTACCACTTCTGATGACCGAGTTCGTCTTCTTCGGCGGGAAGGGCGGGGTCGGCAAGACGACCGTCTCGAGCGCGTACGCCCTCGAGTGTCTCGACGCCGGGCTCGAGACGCTGCTCGTCTCGACGGATCCGGCCCACAGCACGGCCGACGTCTTCGACCAGGACTTTGGCGACGAGCCCCGTCCGGTGGAGGGGTACGACGGGCTCTCGGCGCTCGAGATCGATCCCGAACGGGAGGTCCAGGACCACCTGCAGGGGCTGAAACGCCAGCTGAACTCGCAGCTGTCGGCGGCGATGGTCAACGAGGTCGACGTGCAACTCGAGATGGCCCACCAGACGCCGGGGGCCTACGAGGCCGCGCTGTTCGATCGCTTCGTCGACGTGATGCGATCGGCCGAACCCTACGACCGCGTGGTCTTCGACACCTCGCCGACGGGGTCGACGCTGCGGCTGCTGGCCCTGCCGGAGCTACTCGAGCGCTGGATCGAGCGGCTGATGCACAAACGCGAACGCAGCATCGACCTCTACGAGAAGGCCGCGATCGGCAACCAGGAGCCCCGACGGGTGATGGACGGCGATCCGATCCTCGCGCGGCTGCGAGAGCGCAAGGAACGGTTCGAGTTTGCGGGGGAGACGCTGCGCGGGAACGCCGGGTTCTACCTGGTGATGAACCCCGACGAGCTCTCGATCCGGGAGACCGAGCGCTCGCTCGAGACCCTCGCGGAGGCGGAGCTGCCGGTTCGGGGGCTCGTGGTCAACCGGCTGACGCCCGAGCCCGAGTCCCACGAGGAGGGACGAGGCGCGCGCTACCTCCGCCAGCGGGTGGCGACCGAGCGCGACCGCCTCGAGCGCATCGAGGACGACCTCGACGCGCCCGTGGTGGCCACCATCGAGACCCGCGTCGAGGAGGTCCGTGGGAGCCTGCTCGAGGACGTCGCGGCCGACCTCGAGATCGACGTCGGCGCGAGCGCGGGCGAGCGCGCGCGAACCGAGTGAGCGGTGCTGACGGGGACCGGCGACCCCCTTTCGTCGCCCACGTGTCGGATTTTTCACCTTTATTGGGTAAAATCCTCCACAAACGTGTCGCAATTTGCTGCTGTTCTCCGCGATCTGAACCCAATGAATTATATTTATAGTGCCTCCGTGCAAGCACCCGATCGGGAACGGATACCATGGTAAGTGTAATTTGGATCGTGGCGCTGGTGTTGACGACGTTTACCGTCTCGTACCTCGTGTACGGGCGGTACCTGTCGCAGTTCGTGGGGCTCGACGACAGTCGGGAGACGCCAGCACACAAGTATCGAGACGGACAGGAGTACGTACCGGCGAAGAAGCCGGTGCTGTTGGGACATCACTACTCGAGTATCGCGGGCGGCGCGCCCGTGGTCGGGCCGATCACGGCCGCGCTGATCTGGGGGTGGGTTCCGGCCGTGCTGTGGGTCGCGATCGGGAACCCGCTGATGGGGGCGGTCCACGACTTCGTCTCGCTGTCGAGTAGCCTGCGCCACGAGGGGAAGTCGATCGGCTACATCATCGGCCAGTACGTCGGGGAGCGCGGAAAGAACATGCTGCTGTGGTTCGCGTTCCTGCTGACGATCCTCGTCGTGGCGGTGTTCGCGCTGGTCATCGGGGTCGTGCTGGACGCCTACCCGCAGGCTGCGACGGCGAGTATCATCTACATCACGCTCGCGTTACTGTTCGGAGTCTGGCTCTACCAGCTCGGGCTGCCGTTCTCGGTCGGGACCGTCGTCTTCGTCTCGGGCGTTTTCGTGTCGGTCTGGATCGGTATCCAGTACCCGGTCGCGCTCGTCCCGCCCGCCGAGGCCGGCGGCTACCCCGAAGGAACGATCGTGTTGCTCGACTCGGCACCGGCCTTTATTCCGGCGCTGCTCGAGAGCGCCAACATCGGCGCCTGGGTGCTGGTGATGCTCGTCTACGGCGGCGCCGCGAGCGTCCTGCCGGTGTGGATGTTGCTCCAGCCGCGGGACTACCTCTCGTCGTTCCTGCTGTACACGGGGGTCGGCGGCGGGCTGCTGGCGGTCATCGTCGGCACCCTGATGACGGGAATGGGGACCGACGCGGTCCATCCCGAGACGGGCGCGCAACTGGACCTCGACATCGCGATCGGCGCCTGGTACGGTTTCTTCGGCGAGGGCGGTCCCCTCGCGGCCGAGGGGCTCATCCCGCTGATGCCGCTGTTCCCGCTGCTCTTCCTCACCATCGCGTGTGGAACCATCAGCGGTTTCCACTCGCTGGTTTCCTCGGGGACGACCTCGAAGCAGCTGAACAAGGAAAGCGACGCCAAGCTGATCGGCTACGGCGGGATGCTGGCGGAGGGACTGCTGGCAGCGGTCGCGCTCTGTGCCGTGGCGGTCATGGCGATCCCCGCCGCTGACGGCGGGATCGGACTCGCGCTGCCGAACTTCGCGACCGGCGGCGGGGCGATCCTCACTACCCTGGGGATTCCCTTCCAGTACGCCGCGCCCTTTATGGCGCTCGTGCTCGCGAGCTTCCTGCTGACGAGCATGGACACGGCCGTCCGACTGGGACGGTACATGGTCGAGGAGATCGTCGGCACGCCGGAGACCCAGATCGAGTCCTACGCGGCGAGCCGCTACGTCAACACGACGATCATCGCGGTCGTCGCGTTCTTCCTGCTCGGTAGCGGTCGGTGGGAGGACCTCTGGACGCTGTTCGGCGGCGCGAACCAGCTGCTGGCCGCGCTGGCGCTGCTCACCGGCACCGTCTGGCTCGCGAACTGGGACCGGTCCAAGCAGCTGGTCTCGACGGGTGGTCCGATGGCGCTGATGGGGATCATCACGACCATCGGTCTGCTCTGGGTCGGCCTCTACCAGATCTTCGCCGGGCGGCTGCTCGGCATAACGGCCGAGGCGGAGACCCAACTGCTCGGGCAGGCGTCGGCCGTCGCCCAACTGATCATCATCGCCATCCTCCTCTGGCTCGCGGTGTCGCTGTTCAAGATCGGCTACGACAACCTGCAGGCCCTCGAGGAGAGCGACGACGGCGTCGCGGCCGACGTCGGCGCCGACGACGACTGATCTCGCGGGCCACGTTTTTCGTTTCGCGATCCACCAGCGGCGTCGCTCGGTAGACGGTGGTTCGAGAGTATCGACCGTACTGTCGGCGACGACTACAGCTGTAGCCGCCTCGAGACCAGGTCGAGAAAACCCGGCTCCTCGTGCTCGATCGGCTCCCAGAGGCGGAAGGCGGTCGCGACGTCGGCGTTCTCGCTTGCGACCAGCTCCTCGTCGTCGGGCGCGGCGACGACGAGGTTGATCTCGTAGTGGCCGTTGTAGCCGAACTTCAGGAGGGTTCTGCCGTCGAAGCCGGCGACGCGCTCGCGGACGGCCTCGGGGATCGACGGCGCGACGGCGACGAACGTGAAGTCCGTCGAGAAGTGTTCCTCGTCGGTGTCGATCCACTCGTCGGCCAGGCGCTCGCCCAGGTCGACGAACCGGTCGAGCGTCCGGTCGTCGACGCCTTCGACCCGTCGCACGAACAGGTACTCGGTCGAGCCGTGCTCGCCGATCGAGATCGAGGGGTGGAGGAAGTGTTTCTGACTCCGCAGCTCCATCCGGCCGTACAGCGTGAAGCGCTCGCCCTCGAGCCGGTACTCCTTCTCGAGGTCGTAGTTGTGCAGCAGTCGGTCGCTCACCCGGTCGACGTACTCGTCGTCCCAGTCGGGAACCTCCGCCGGGCGTTCGCCCGCCGGCTCCTCGAGGTCGGACTCCGGCGGCCCGTCGGTATCCATGGTTGGAGATACCACGGCGAGGGCAAAAGCCCGTCGGCATCGACGGGCGGGTACGCTTTAGTTGCTCGAGGACGTGTCTCACGCATGGCCAAGGAACGAGAGTCCTGCGGTCGCTGCGGGGTCTCGACCGCGCTCGAGGCGGCGAACGCCGACCGCGACGACGAAGAACGAGCCGAGCGCGACCCCTACGGCGAGGCCCGCATCGAGGTCGACGAGGACGAACTCAGGCGCCTCTCCCCGGGCGCCTGGCTCTCGGGGGTCGCCGACAGGCTCGGCTCGATCGGCGACCGGCTCGCCTGGGGTCGCTGATCAGTTCGTCGTGATGACCTCGAGGACGTCCCGCGATTCGACCGCGTAGTCCTTGCCGAGCTGGCGGTTCGACCGACAGTCGATGGCGTGGAGGAAGCCGTCGCCGATATCGGAGTGGAGGCTGTAGGCGAACCCCTCGGCAGTCGAGTTCGGCGGGATCAGATAGCAGTCCGGAAGGACCTCGCCACGCTCGTTGCCGAGCCCGTTGGCGCCGCCCGGAAAGACCGGGACGACCCCGAGGACGTCGAACAACGCCGATTCGAGGGCCGCCTGGACGCCCGTCGCGCCGTACCGATCGAGGAAGTCGCGGATCTCCTCGAGGCCCTGTTCCTGCTCGCTCGAGACGTCTCCCGTAATGTCGAACTCGTCGTCGCCGGGTCGGTAGTCGACGACGCCGGCCTTGTCGGCGGACTTCAGGGCCTTCTCGGCGTGGGCGCTACAGGGAACGATCGTCAGGTGGTCGTAGTCGGGATCGTTCGCGATCTCCTCGTAGTTTTCCTGGGCCTCCGGCGTGTCCATCTTGTTCGCCGCGATCAGCATCGGCTTGGTCTCCGTGCGGATCTCGCGGGCGAGTTCGAGCCTGTCGTCGGCGTCCCACTCGGCGGGCTCGAAGCCGATCCCGACCCTGCGAACTAGTCGCTTGATCTCGTCCTCGTTGGTCTTGAACGCGCTCATCTGCTCGGCGAGCTCTTCCTCGATGGCGTCGTCCTCGGTGGTGTAGCCCGACTCGTACCTGTTGATCCCCTTCTCGAGGATGCCCAGGTACCACTGGTCGAGCTCTTCCTCGAGGAAGTCGATGTCGTCGCGGGGGTCGTGGCCCTCGGTGGGCTCGCCCTCGAGGTCGGTCTCGCCCGAGAAGTCGACGACGTGGACCAGCACGTCGGTCTCGTTGAGGTCGGTGAGAAACTGGTTGCCAAGTCCGTTCCCCTCGTGGGCGCCGGGGATCAGCCCGGCGACGTCGACGAGTTTCGTCGGGACGAAGCGGGTCCCGTCGTCGCAGTAGCCGACCGACGGGGTACACTCCTCGTCGAACTCCGGGGCGGCGCAGTCGACGCGGACGTAGGCCTCGCCGACGCTGGGGTCGATGGTCGTGAACGGGTAGGCCCCCTCGGGGACGTCGTTCATCGTCGCGGCGTTGAAGAAGGAGGACTTGCCGACGGAGGGTTTGCCGACGAGTCCGATCCGGTAACTCATTGACTGGTCTGGTGCGGCGACGCCTAAACGGGTTTCTGTCCGGCGCCAGCGTGTCATGGAACGGCATATCAGATCCGCGGTCGGGAGAAGAGTCGAGGTTAGCTCACGATGGCGCGCCAGCTCCAGCCGGCCAGCGCGATCACGACGAGCGCGAGCACGCCGAAGGCGGCCCACTGTCCGGTTTCGGAGTCGGCGACCGGGGCGAAGACGTCCACGAGACCGGTCGCCTGCATCATCCCGAGAGCCAGCAGGACCAACGTGAGTATCGAGACGACGGCGATGCCGATCCAGTTGCGAGCCATCCACTTCCCCTCTCGCTGGGCCTCCTGCCTGTCGTCGGTCGGCTTTTCGGTCGGTTCCGTGTCGGGTTCGTCCATACGTCGGTATAGAGGCGGTTCCTTGGAAACGGTTCCACCTGCAGGCTCCGGGTTCGGGAAACGGGCCCCCGTGAATCGATCGCTCGCGGGACCGCTCGCCCGTTCACTCGAGGACGTCCGCGAGGGCGTCCATCGTTCGCTCGACGCGGTCGATCCGGGCGTTGTGGCCCATGTGGCCGATCCGGAGAACGTCGTCCTCGAGGTCGCCAAGCCCCGTCGCCAGCAGGATATCGTGCTCCTCGAGCATCGCCCGCTGGAGTTCCGTCGCCCGACCCTCGACCGCGAGCGCAGTGATGGTCGGCGAGCAGTCGGCCTCGCTAGTCGGGTACGTCTCGAGGCCGAGGTCGGCCGCGCGGGACCGACACGTCGCCGCGGCCGCCTCGTGGCGCGCGAAGACGTCCCCGAGCCCCTCCTCGAGCAGCAGGTCGACGGCGGCGTCGAGCCCGTAGAGGTTCGACGAGAGGTGCGTGTAGGGAAACCACTCCTCGTCGGCGGCCGTCCGCCAGGGGCCGAGGTCGGCGTACAGCGACGGGTTGTCGACTCCCTCCATGCGCTTCCAGGCACGGTCGCTGACGGCACAGGTGGCAAGTCCCGGCGGCGCGCTGAGACACTTCTGGCTCGCGCCGAGACAGACGTCGATCTTCCCGGTCGGGACCGGCGTCCCGCCCAGCGAGGAGACCGCGTCGACGATCGAGAGCACGCCGTGGTCGTCGAGGCCGTCGAGGATCCCCTCGAGATCGTTCAGCGACCCCGTCGGCGTCTCGCAGTGAACCATCGTCGCGACGTCGAACTCGCCGTCCCTGTCGAGGACGTCCGCGACGACGTTGCCGTCGAGGGTCTCGCGCCAGGGCACCTCGCTGACGACCGCCTCGCCGCCGTAGTTCTCGACGAAGTCGGTGAAGCCGTCGCCGTAGAGCCCGTTCGAGAGACAGAGCACCCGATCCCCGGGGCCGACCAGCGAGGCGACCGCCGCCTCGAGGCCGAGGATCCCCTCGCCCCCGAGGACGACGACGTCCCGGTCGTCGCCGCCCGTCTCGTCGCCCGCCCGGTAGACGGTCTCGAGCTTGTCGGTCAGCGACCGGTAGAACTCGAAGAACTCCGGCTCGAGGTCCGGATTCGGCGTCGGCTCCCCCATCGCCTGCCGGATTCGCTCGGGAACCGCGGTGGGTCCCGGCGTCATTCGCAGCCTGTCGTCGGTCATGGCTCTACGGCAGGGTTCTGTCGCAATAAAGCTGGCTCGCACTTAGCCGCGGAGTCCGTCGCGACGTCGCCGGAGCCGCCCGCGGACGATCGGCGTTGCGGGAAAGATCCCGACCCCAACGCGTTCGACCGCCTCGACGGCGAAGGCGTCGTGGCAGACGAACCGCTCGACGGTGTCCCGGGTGAGCTGACAGCCGCCCGCGGCGCGGCTCCAGAGGGGGTTCAGCAGCTCCTGGCCCCGTTCGCGCCAGCCGTCGGCCCTGACGTGCTCGAGAAAGCGCAACTCGCCGCCCGGCTTCAGCACGCGGGCGACCTCCTCGAGCGCGCGGTCGGGGTCGGCGATCGTACAGAAGACCAGACTCGAGAGGACGACGTCGACGCTGTCGTCGGCGTACGGTAACGACTCGGCGCGGGCGTCCCGCAGCGTGACCTCGCAGCCGACCTCGCGGGCCTTCTCGGCCGCCTGCCGGCGCATGTGCGGATCGGGCTCGATCGCCTGATAGTCGATCCCGTCGCCGGCGACGTACGGAAAGTTCGCCCCCGTTCCGGCCCCGATATCGAGGACGCGACCCGAGAGGTCCGCGGTCAGGTACTCGCGGTGGGTCCTGAACAGTAGGCGGTCAGGGACGACGGTGTCGTAGACTGCCGCGACGAAGGGGTGAGAGATCTCCTCCGGTTCCCGCTGGGGGCTCGAGTCGAGCATGACGTCCTCGAGTCGAGTGCGAGGCGGCAAAAGCCTGGTTCCGGAACGGCGCCGATCAGCGAGTCGTGTCCGGAATCCGATCGATGACGTCCGTCGCGAGGACCCCGGGACCGTGCTCGGCCGTCGCGAGTTCTCCGCTCTTGCCGAGGATCCAGGCGCCGAGTTCGGCGGCGTTCTCGCGGTCCATCCCCTGTCCGAGCAGGGAGGCGGTGATGCCGGCCAGCGTGTCGCCCGTCCCGGCGACGGTCAGCGCCGAGGTCCCGGTGTCGTTTTCCGTTCGCTCGCCGCCGGCGATGATCTCGTCGACCCCGCCGGTAAACGTCAGAACGGCGCCCGTCTCTCTGGTGAAGGCTTCGAGGGACTCGTAGGACTCGGAGATGACGTCCTCCTCCGATTCGTTGGGGGTCAACACCGCCTTCGAGAGATCAGCCTCGAGCGCGGGTTCGATCGCGATCGCGTCGACGACGACCGGGACGTCGATTCGATCGATCGCCTCGCGGATCGCGTCGGGCTCGGCGTCGGCGAACCCGGGACCGATCACCATCGCGTCGGCCCACTCGCCCACCTCGACGACGCGCTCGACGGCGACCGCGTCGAAGCGCTCGCCCTCGTACTTGCTGGCGAGCAGGTTCGGCTCGTGGCTCGCGACGATCTCGTAAATTTCCTCGGTAACGACGGTTCGCACGTGGTCGGAGCCGGTTCGGAGCGCGGCCCGACCGACGAGCGCGGGCTGATTGGGGTAGTCGACGCTACCGGCGACGATACCGATACAGCCGTTGTCCGTCCCTGATTCCTCGGTGACGTTCGAGAGCGTCCGCTGTAGTCGTCCCATACGTTCCCGTTCGGCGGCAGTCGGGTAGCCGTTGGGCAGGCGTCTTCCGGTCTCCCTCGTCCGGTCAATCCGTGTGACAACAAGACGTAGTACGTGGGCGTCGTACGGTCGGTATGTTCGCGAATCGATCCGACGCCGGCGACCGACTCGCGGCCGAACTCGAAGATCGCGGAACCGAGGCCGACGTCGTCCTCGGCATCCCCCGCGGCGCACTCCCGGTTGCACGCCCCGTCGCGGACGCGCTCGAGGCCGACCTGGACGTCGTCGTCGCCCGGAAGCTGGGCGCGCCGACGAACCCCGAACTGGCGATCGGTGCGGTCGCAAGCGACGGCAGCGTCTGGCTGAACGACGACCTCGTCGATCGGCTGGGTGTCCCGGAGTCGTACCTCGAGGACGTCCGCGAACGGGAAGCCGAGAACGCGCGACGGAAAGCCGCTCGGTACCGAGGGGGCGAGTCGCTGCCCGACCTCGCGGGAAAACGGGTGGTCGTCGTCGACGACGGGGTCGCGACCGGGGCGACCGCGATCGCCTGTCTCCGACAGGTCCGCGAGGCCGGCGCCGCGGCCCTCACGCTCGCGGTTCCGGTCGGGTCGCCCGAGACCGTCACCGCTCTCGAGGCGGAGGCCGACGTGGTGGTCGCACTCGTCACTCCGGGGAACTTTCGGGCGGTCGGCCAGTTCTACCGCGACTTCGGCCAGGTCACCGACGAGGAGGCGATCGAGTTCCTCGAGGGCCGGTAGCGGTCCCCTCGCTCACTCGAGCGGCGTGGCCCGATTTCGCATGTCCGATCCGCAGCGGGGACAGGACTCGGGTGCCGTCGCCCTGACGACGGTCCCGCAGCCGAAACACTCGTATGTCGATTCCTCGCTCGGATCGAGTTTGACGTCTTTCATGGTAGGTGTGACGAGCGGTTCGGTCGAGCTCGTATACTAACAATAAAAGGGATATTAGGTTGAGCGTGTTCGTCAGATAGCTAGCCCCTTGCCTCGGAGTGGGTTCACTATTCAACCCCCACAGACGGCGCCGCCGGAAGGCCGATCTCCTCGAGCAGCACGGTAAAGAGCGTCCGCTGTACCCGCTGCACGTGGCGGTAGAACGCCGCCGAGGAGATGCCGAGCGTTTCGGCGATCTCCGCCCCGGAGCGCTCTCGGGGCGACTCGAAGTAGCCGCCGTAGTAGG
This sequence comes from Natronococcus sp., assembly GCF_047921035.1. Classification (NCBI taxonomy): domain Archaea; kingdom Methanobacteriati; phylum Methanobacteriota; class Halobacteria; order Halobacteriales; family Natrialbaceae; genus Natronococcus; species Natronococcus sp. The sequence goes on along the minus strand of NZ_JBLRWX010000014.1, from coordinate 5,075 downwards.
CCATCTGGACCACCTCGAGCTGGCGATCGGTCAGTCGCTCAAGCAGCTCCGAGCGCAGGTCCCGCGGCGCCGTTCGATCGACGGTTCGCTTCGAGCGAAGCTCGACGTCGGAGAAGGCGTTCGCGACGACGTCGGCGCTGGCGGCGGGGTCGACGCTGCTCGGCACGTCGACGACCAGCCGCGTGGTCTCGGGTGTCGCCTCGAGCCGGCGTAGAACGATCCCGTGGTCGGCGAGCCGAAGTGCCAGGAACGGCCGCGAGAGCTCAAGCAACACCGTCGATCCGTCGCCGTCGCCGACGGCCTGGGCGCTCTCGACGGCGACGAGGTCGGCCGCAGCCGCCGCGACGTCGGCTGCAGGGGCGCCGTCGACGGTGACGAACACCGCGACGGTTCCCTCGTGCTGGCGAACGCCGCCGTCGAAGGAGAGCACGCAGTCGAGCTGGCGGGCCAGACGCGCGAAGACGAACTCCTCGTCGGCGACGTCGAACTCGAGGCGGGTCCGCGAGTCCGACAGCAGCGCGCGCTTGCGCTCGACCGCGGCGATCGCGGCGGCGATGGTCTCGCCGAGTTCCGCCAGCACCGCGCGGGTGGTGTCGTCGAACGCGTCGGGTCGGTCGGCGTAGACGGTCAACACCCCGTAGGTGAACTCGTCGTACGCCAGGGGCACGCCGATGGCCGACTGGTAGTCCCGCGAGAGGGCGGCCCGCCGCCACGGCTCGTCGTGGAGGTCCTCGACGACGTTCGGGACGACGGTCACCGCCCGGCTGGCCGCCGTCCGCGCTGCGGGTTCGGTCGGTTCGGCGAGCGAGAGCGAGACGGTGTCGAGGTACTCCCGGCCCCGACCGCTGCCGTCGTGGGCGCTCGACTCGAGGATGTCGCCGGCGGCGTCGGCCGTCCCGATCCAGGCGAACGCGAACCGCTCGGCCGCCGTCAGCCGCTCGCAGACGGCGCGTTCGATCTCCTCGCGGGTCTCGGCGCCGACCAGTGCGGCGTCGATCTCTCGGATGATCTCGTTTATCCGGTTGAGGCGGGTGAGCTGCTGGTTCCGTCGCTTGAGTTCGCGGTCCCGATCGCGCAGGCGCCGCTCGCGCTCGACCCGGTCGAGGGCGGCCTCCGCGGTCGCCGCGAGCAGCTCGGTCAGCTCCCGCGAGACCTCGTCGAAGGCGTCGACCTCCGGCGAGCCGACGACGAAGACGCCGTGGTCGCCGAGCGGGACGAACCCCACCGACCGCAGTTCCGTGGTCGGATCCGACAGCGTCGGCGACTCCCGAACGTCGGCGAAGAACTGCGCCTTGCCGGCAAGAAAGACCTGCCCCGAGATGCTGTCGTCGTTGGCCCGTCTGGCCGGGAGGGGGCCGTGGAGTCGGTCCATTCCCGGCGAGGCCGCCACCGGCTGCAGCAGGTTCTCGTCGGTGTCGAATCGTAACGCCGCGCTGGCCTCGAGGTCGAGGACGTCGGTCGCGTCGGCGACGATCCGGTCGGCGATCTCGGGCTCGGTCTCTGCGTACAGCAGCTCGCGGGCGGTGCCGTGCAGCGCCGTCAGCGCCTCCTCGCGACGCTTCCGGGTGGTGATGTCCCGACAGCTGTAGAGCATCGTCCCGTCCTGGATCGACACCTCGCGGACGTTGACCAGCAGGCTATGTTCCCGGCCCGCCTTGTCGGTCGCCGTACACTCGATGTTCGTCAGCACCCCCTCAGCGGCGAGCTCCTCCCGGTCGAACAGGTCCCGCTCCAGGAGTTCGTCGATCGTCCCCATCTCGTGGATCTCCTCGTCCGTGTAGCCGAAGATGAAGTGGACGTTCGGACAGACATAGGTGAACCGCCCCTCCTCGTCGGCGATGAGGACGGTGTCGGTCATGTGGTTGAGCGTCACCCGGTGGAGCTCCTCGGACCGGCGGAGCTCGGTCTCGAGGCGGACGCGCTCGGTGACGTCGACCGCACGGGCGAACAGCGAGACGACGTCGCCGGCCTCGTTCCGAACCGGCCGCACCGTGACGTCGAGGGTCCGGGGCTTCGTTTCGCCCCCGGCGTCGAGGCTCACCTCGAGCTCCCGGCGGGCGATCGTCCCCGCCGCAGCTCGATCGATCGCCTCACGGATCGCTCCGTCGGGGTTCCACCACGCCAGCGACGAGAACGAACACCCCTCGAGTTCGTCGGGGCCGGCGTCGAGCGCCTCGAGTGCGACCTCGTTGACCCGGCGGATCCGGCCGTCGGGCTCGAGGATCCACGAGTAGGCGTCGGGGTCCGCGAAGATCGACTCGAACTGCCGGGCTCGCTCGCGTCGCCGGCGCTCGGCGGTTCCCGCCGAGAGCGCCCGGTCGAGCGTCGCCTCGAGTTCGTCGATGTCGCGACGCGGGAGGTACTCGGTCACCCCCGCGGCGACCGCCGCGCTCGCGAGCCCCTCGTCGCCCGCCTCGGGGACGAGCACGACCGGCACCACCGGATCGCGCTCGCGGAGGCGCTCGAGCAGTTCGAGTCCCGTCGCGCCGTCGAGTCGCTGCGCGGCGACGACGCAGTCGATCTCGGTCGACGACAGCGTCTCGAGTGCGGTTCCGACGTCGGGGGCCGAGCGAACCTCGCCCGGCTCGAGTTCGCGAACGCGATCCTCGATCGGCGTCGCGGCGCCGGCCTCGACGACGAGCAGCCGGGAATCGCCGCGGGTCCGTACGGAAGCCATTCGTCGTCGCTTCGGTCCCCGTCGGGGAGAACGTATCGGTCCGACGAACCGGCAGCCGTTCAGCGTTCGATCCCGTGGAAGTCAGCGATCGGGCAACTCGAGCTCTTTTGGCGGCAGCCACTCCTCGTCGGGCTCGACGCGGCCGGCGAGCACCGCGTTGACGACGGCGCCGACGAGCAGACAGAGCGCGCCGAGGTAGACCCACGTTAGGATCAGCAAGATGGCACCGGCGATCCCGAACAGCGCGACGCTCTCGGAGGTCGCGATGTAGATTCGAAAGCCGACCGCCAGCGCCGCCCAGGTGACGGCGGCGAACGCCGTCCCCGGCAGCACCTCCCGCACCGAGACGTCCGTCTGGGGGAACAGGTAGTACATCGGGAAAAAGACCAGCGGGAGGGCAACGAGGAGCCCGATCGCGCTCCCGACCGCCGCGAGCAGTCCGCCCGCCTGAACCGGGAGGCTGACCCCGACGACCCCGACGAGAACGACGCCCAGCGCGATCGTGACGGTCGCGAGCAGCGTGTTGACCGCGGTCACGAGGGTCACGGTCGTCACGCTCCCCACGTACGACTGGTGCTCGCGAGAGCCGTAGATGCCGGTAAACGCGCTGTTTATCGCCTGGAACGCGCGGGCAGCGCTCCACAGCAAGATTGCGAGCGCGAGCAGCGCCGCGCGGATCCGGTCGCCGCGGTCGCCGGCTACCTCCTCGAGATCCGCGTCGGCCAGCGCGTCCTCGAGGCCGAACGTCTCGGCGACGCCCTCGAGGATCGGCTCGAGGGCGTCGACGAGCGTCGCGCCCACGAGCACGAGGATGACGAGCGGGACCAGCGTGTTGAACGCGTGGTAGGCCAGCCCCGCGGACTTGACGCTGATCTGTCGTTCTCGGGCGACGGCAGCGACGTAGCGGCCCACTTCGAGCCAGCGTGATCCTCTCATCGACTACTCGTGGCGAACTCGAGCGGCCCGGGGTAAAATAGCGTCGAGAGCTACTCGTCGTGGACGACCGACTGGACGTGGCCGACGACGCCGTTTTTCAGCTCGACGCGAGGTCCATCGGGGGTGTCCTCGTAGACGGTGCCGACCTCGCCGATCAGCGGCTCGGTGTCCTCGGAGTGGACGTCCTGGTCCTCCTGTACGATCTCGACGGTCAGTCCCTGTCGTAGCTCCTCGGCGGTCGGTCGTTCACTCGACATGGACGGTGGTGGGAGCGTGCGGTCGAAAAGGGTAGTGCCTGCATTCGCTTCGGGGGCTCCTCGACGGGGCGGCGCCGCCGGCTTCGGACTACTCGCCGTCGAACTCGAGGACTGCCGAGTTGATGCAGTACCGTTTGCCGGTCGGCTCGGGGCCGTCGTCGAAGACGTGTCCGAGGTGGCCACCGCAGTTGGCACACAGGACCTCGGTGCGTTGCATCCCGTGGCTGTCGTCGGGACGGGTGTCGATACGGTCGTCGTCGACGTCCGAGAAGCTGGGCCATCCACAGCCGGAGTCGAACTTCGTCTCGGAGTCGAACAGGGTGGCGCCACAGCCCACGCAGGCGTAGCTGCCGTCCTCCTTGTGGTCGACGTACTCGCCGCTGAACGGCGCCTCGGTGCCGGCCTCGCGGAGGATACGGTACTGCTCGTCGGTGAGTTCCTCGCGCCACTCGCGGTCGTCGGTCGACACGTCGGGTTCGTTGCTCATGCGGCCCCGTAAGATGGTGGGGGCAAAGAGTCTGTCTCCCCTACCTAAAACAGCGAGAGAGTCCCACCGTTTACGGCGGGCGTGAATCACGTCACTTGACAACGCAAATCACTGATTACTCCCCGGTCGGAGTCTCCAAGTCGTCGGCGGCGTGGATCAACATCCCGCGCCACGTCAGGCCGTGTTCGTTCTTCACGCGTTTGATGCGCTCGTACTGTTCGTCGTCAGGGACTTCGATGTTAACGTGGTTCGACACAGTATCTACGAGAATCCGTATATTTATGTTAGTTACGCTCGTACACAAAAGTAGCGATGAAGCGTACCAACGAGTTCGAAGTAGTTCCGAAGTCCGACGCGGACGAGGACTTGCTTCGCCGACTGTTGGACGCTTCAGCCGCACTCTGGAACGAAATCAATTACCAGCGCCGAACCAACTTCGACGACCCGGACGGCGACGTCTGGGAGATCGACGAGTACCGCGGCCGGTACGGCGGGACGCTCGGCGCGTCGACCGTTCAACAGATCGAACGGAAGAACCGCGAAGCGTGGCGGTCGTTCTTCGCACTCCGAGAGAAAGACGAAGCCAACGGCAAGCCCGGCTTCTGGGGCAACCAAGACGATGGCCGCGAACTGCGGACGTATATCCGCAATACGTCGTACTCGGTCGAATGGGGCGAATACTCTCGCCTCGAGATTCTTATCGGTCAGGACCTGAAAG
>NZ_JBLRWX010000013.1:0-49877 GCF_047921035.1 Natronococcus sp. | reverse complement strand
GGGAGCATCGTCCACCCCGCCTACTCGGCGGTCACCTGCGGCATCCTCCACGGCTCGATGGCCGATCAGCTCGTGCTCTGTCACGAGGCCGGCAAGGAAGCGATCCACGGCTACGAGTCGTTCGAGATCCCCTCGATCGAGGAGTACGTCGACCTCTACGAGGACCTCGCCGAGCCCGTTGCCGACGCCACGATCACCGCGGGCGCGCTCAACACGAGCCACCTCGAGGACGACGAGGCGGCCCGACGGGCCGTCGACGAGTACGTCGAGGAGCTCGGCGCGCCCGCCAGCGACGTAATCCGCTTCGGTACGGACGACCTGCTGGAGGCGCTGCTCGAATGAGCCTCGAGACGACGTTCGATCGGCACAGCCTTCCGCTCGAGTTCCCGTTCGGGATCTCCCGGGGGACGGCAACGGAAGCCGAGGTCGTCACCGTCCGAATCGAGGACGACGAGGGGCGGGTAGGGGTCGGCGGCGCGGGCCCCTCGCCCCACTACGGCGAGACGCCCGACACCGTCGCCGCGGTCCTCCCGGAGCTGCTCGCGGTCGTCGAGGACGTCGGCGACCCCCACGCCATCGAGCGAATCGAGCGCCGGATGCGCGAGACCGTCAACCGAAATCCGGCGGCCCGCTGTGCGGTCAGCATCGCGCTCCACGATCTCGCCGCCAAGCGTCTGGAGGTACCGCTCTATCGCTACTGGGGGCTCGATCCCGACGAAACGCTCGAGACCTCCTACACGATCGGGCTCGACGACCCCGAGACGATGCGCGAGAAGACCGAGACGGCCCTCGAGCGCGGTCACGGGCGGCTGAAGGTCAAGCTCGGCACCGACCGCGACGTCGAGATCGTCCGGACGATCCGTTCGGTCGCGCCCGACGTCGACCTGTTCGTCGACGCCAACGAGGCCTGGACGCCCCGCGAGGCGGTGTCGAAGATCGACCGCCTCGCCGAGTTCGACCTCGAGTTCGTCGAACAGCCCGTCGCCGCGGAGGACCCGGAGGGGCTGCGGTTCGTCTACGAGCGATCCACGCTGCCGATCGCGGCCGACGAGTCCTGTATCACCGTCGAGGACGTCCCGCAGATCGCCGACCGCTGTGACATCGCGAACCTCAAACTGATGAAGTGTGGCGGCCTCCGGGAAGCGAAGCGAATGATCCACACCGCCCGCGCCCACGGCCTCGAGGTGATGTGTGGCTGCATGACCGAATCGAACGCCTCGATCGCGGCGGCCTGTCACCTCACGCCGCTGCTGGATTACGCCGATCTGGACGGCTCGCTGCTGCTCGACGAGGATCCGTACTCGGGGGTAGCGATGCCCGGCGGCGAGATCGACCTGGCGGGGCTCGAGCGAACCGGGACCGGTGCCGTCCTCGAGGAGTAGGCGCTAGAGGATCAGGTAGACCCCGGTCGGAACCAACAGGAAGCCGAGCGCGATCTCGAGCCGGGCGGGATCGACCCGGTGGGCGACCAGCCAGCCGGCGACGGCGCCGACGACGATCGGCACCGCGAGCAGCCCCGCAAGCGCGACCGAGACGGCGTCCTGCAGGTAGTACCCCCCGACGGCGAAGCCGGAGATGAAGATCGCCTGGAGCTGTGCGACTCCCAGCGCAACCAGCATCGGTACGCCCAGCAGGACCAGCGCCGGCACCGCGAGGACGGGACCGCCGACGCCGACCAGGCCGGCGACGGTGCTCAGGGCGAGTCCGACTCCCGCGAAGACGAGGCGTCCGCGCCCCGTTTCCGCGTCGACGGCGGCCAGCGAGGGCAGCCCGCGGAGCCGCCGATACGCCAGCAGGACGCCCGTACAGACGATGAGGAGTCCCAACAGGATTCCGAACTGTCGCCGCGAGACGAACGCGTTCAGGGCGGTCCCGGTTAGCGCGCCCAGCACGCTCGAGCCCGCGAGGACCGTCGCCAGTGCCCGCCCCTCCCGTCCGACCAGCTCGCCCGAGCGCGCGTAGCCGACGACGCCGATGACGCCGACGAGGACGAACAGCACGTGGGCGGTTCCCGCGATCTCCGCCGAGGACAGCGGCGTCAGCAGGTAGAGCGCGATCGTCACGAAGATCCCGCCCGCGCCGACCGTCGTGCAGCCCACGCCCGACAGCAGGGCGACGACGAGCAACGCGAGGAGGATCTCGAGCGGGACAGGAACCATCGCGTCCGGAGCTACGTACGCCTCGAGTGAAGTGTCCGGGGGTCCGCGATCGACCGGGGCGTCGACGGACGCCGGATCCGTGTCGGGCTCGTCGAGCAGTTCGTCGCGACGACAGTCGGCACGATCGCCAACATCGTTTAACAGGACACCTATCGTGCGGTGTTTTGCCATGAACGACAGCGACGGCGGCGGTGACGGCAACGGGAGACTCACCAGGCGAGCGCTGCTCGGCGCGACCGGCGGAGCGGTCGCGCTCTCGACCGTCGGAACCGCAGGGGCCGCCGGGGAGGACGCTCGAGGAACCCTCTCGGGGCGATGTCCCGACGCGACGATCCGACCCAGCATGGGCCACTGTGCGGGCGCGAGCACGGAGGGCTGTGCGGACGACCACCCCGCCACGACCGAGCTTCGGGCGGCCGTCGCGGACACCCTCGAGGACCGGTACCCCGACGCGGGCGCCCTGCTCGAGGCCGGTTTCAAGCCGTACTTCGACACCCTCGACGGCGACGACGACGGCTGGTCCCACTGGCTGCATCCGGAGTACATCGGCGACGACGCCGTCCTCGACCCGGAGCGCCCAGAGTCGGTGCTGGTCGACAACGACTCCTGGCGCTCGATCGGCGTCATGTTCATCGCGACCCGAGACGGCGAGCCGATCTCCCCGCCGCCGGCGGTGTACGAGGCCGACGACGACGGCTGGGAGGGGCCACCCGAGGACGACGACTATCACGAGAAGCATCACCCAGACGACGATCACGGCCCTTATCATCCGCACGACGACCACGACCACCACCCCGACGGCGACCCGGACCGCTGCTCGCCCTGGCACTACCACGCCGGCGCGCCGGGCCGGCTTGCCTGGTGGTACTACCGGACGGTCTACGAGGGATCCTACCGAGAGGGCGAACTGGCACCGCCCTGCCGGACGCCCTGCATGATGCACGTCTGGACGGTCGACCACCCCGAGGGGGTCTACGCTCACGGCGGCCCGCCGCCGGAGTACCGCGACCGGGAGCCGGCCGACGATCCGGGGTTCGAGACCGACTCCGAGCCTGGCGAGGACGAACTCGGCTGGGACGCCCTCCCCGACGAGGAGGTCCCGGATCGGCTCCCCGAGTCGTTCTCGCTGGCCGACGGGCTCGGACTGTAGCTGTCCCGATCGCTACGCCGAGCGCCACCGCTCGAGGGCCTCGAGGACCCGTTCGGTCGCCGCCGCGATCGAGAGTTCGTCGGTGTCGATCTCGAGGTCGGCCTCGGGGTCGTCGAACTCCCGGTAGACGACGTGGACGCCCCGCTCGTCGATCGCGTCCTCGCGACGGCGGTTTCGCTCGAGGCAGGTCTCGAGGTTCGCGGTCACGAGGACGAACCGAACGTCGCCGAACGTTCGGAACCGTTCCTGCCACTCGCGCCGGTAGAAGGTGCCGTCGACCAGCCAGGTCGCGTCGTTAGGCCCGTCGGCGACTCGCTCGTACAGCCGCTCGTAGGTCCGCCTCGAGAAGTCGTCGGAGTGCAGCAGCCGGACCGACTCGCCGCGGGCCTCGAGACGGTCGGCGACGCGGGTCGCGAGAGCCGTCTTCCCCGCGCCCGGCGGACCGCAGATGACGACGATCACGGGCTCGGAGAGGTGCCCGACGACCTTCCGCGTTCGGATCGTCGGAACCGGCCGCCAGGGCCGGCGGGCCGTCCTAGTCCCACTCGATCTCCTCGTCGCGGTTCGACTCTCGGAGGATGAACGGGCCGATCGCCAGCGTCCGCTTGGCCATCGTCCCCAGCCGCAGGACGAACGAGACCAGTAGGAGGAAGGGGACGATCGAGACCGTCGCCGCCGCCACGACGATCCAAACGACGGCGTCGATCCCGAAGACGGTGCCCGCCACCGCGTCCGCGTCGAAGAAGGCGATCATCGACATCGCCACGACCAGCGCGGGCACCGAGACGTACATGATCGCCCGCGAGAGGTTGATCAGCTCCCACTGGAAGTACAGCGTCTTGAAGTGCTCGCGGGCGAGCCCGAACAGCTTCAGCGACTCGAGCAGCTGATCGTGGGCCTCGCTTGCTTCGTCGGTAAAGGAATCGGCGTAGACGTTTCGAAGCCGCCGTGCGCGGAAGATCTTCCAGGAGTAGTTGTAATCCAGCGCGAACCTGATGACGTCGTAGGTGCCGAACTGCGCGCCGTCCAATCGCTCGTGGACGGCATCGGCGTGACCCGCGACGTTGTCGACGAACTCGTCGACGCGATCCTCGAACTCCTCGTCGCGGTTGTCGGCGACCGCCTCGCGGAACTCGAGCGCCCGATCCTGCGAGGCGTCGATGATCGCCTGCAGGAACGACGCCGGATCGGGCGGACTGATCGGGGCGTCGATCACGTCCTCGACGTCCTCGTGGAACTCGAGGGAGCCCTCGAGTCGCCCGCGCTGGTCGTCGACGGCGCCCAGCTCCTGGGAGAGCACGAGCTGGTTGATCGTCAGGACGAGCGTGACGCCGGTGATCAGCGATGTCACGAGCGCCTGAAACAGGAAGTGGACGGGTTCCTTCTCCCCCATGAGCGCCCGCAGCGAGACGGGGCTCAGCTGGCTGACGACGAGCAGCCCGACGAACGCGAACGCGGCGAGGACGGCGGTGACGAACCACCGGTTGCCGTTCAGCAGCAGCCACAGCTTCCATCTCGGGTTCGAACTCCGTTCGACCATCGTGTCGGCTGGCTGTGGACCGTCGTCGCTCATCGCTACGTACGGTGGTACGGGTATCGGTCAAAAATACGTACGGCTGGCAGCGAGCAGGTGCCGTCTCATTCTGACTGCGACGTCGACGCCCCGGGTTCGGAGCTGTCGCCGTACGTAACCTCGAACGGTCCCTCGGAGGGATCTTTCTGGGGAACCATCGGTCCCGTCGACGCCGTCCGGCGGGTGATCGTCGCCGTCCGGAGGATGAACGTCGTGAGGAGCGCGAGCGGGAGAACGACGACGGAGATGAGTCCGGCGACGACGTACGGGAGGTAGACGAGGCTGATCGAGGGGCCGGCGAAGTCCGCGTAGATGAACCCGAGCAGCATCGCCGAAAAGATCGAGGGGACGCCGCAGTAAATCGTCAGCTGCGAGAACCGCGTGAGCTCTCGCTGCAGGTAGGTCGTCTTGAAGTGTTCGCGGGCGATGTCGAACAGCTTCAACGCCTCGATCAGCTCGTCTATCGTGTCGTGGGCCTCCTCGGGCAGCTCGTCCCGGTGGCGATCACAGAGGTGTCTGGCGACGTAGAGGTGCCAGGACTCGTCGTAGTTGACCGCCGCGGAGACGGTGTTAAACGTCCCGAAAGACGTTTCCTCGAGCGTTTCGTCCATCCGCTCGGTGCTCTTTTTGACGTCGGCGGCGTACTGCGTCACTTGGTTCTTGACGTCGTCGTCCTCGAGGTCGGCGACGGCGTCCTCGAGGTCGCCGGCGCGGTCGTGCATCGCCTGGACGAGCAGCCGGATGAGCCGCGTGGGTGCGGCCGGACTCGCCGGCACCGACGCTACCTCGGCGACGTCCTCGCGAAACGACATCACGCCCTCGAGCTGGTTCTTCGATTCGCCGGCGGCGGTGAACTCCCGCGAGAGGATGAGCTGGTTGATCGAGACGACGAGCGTCACCAGCGAGAACGTGCCCGCAATCATACCGCTGGCCGCTCGCGTGATGGAGTCGTCGTTGACGACGTCGATGATGCCGATGTTCTGCAGCACGAGAAACGTGAGAAACACTGCGGCCGAGATCGCGATCGCGAGGAACAATCGATCCTCCTCGACGAGAAACCAGTCGCGGACGCGCGCCCAGAAACTCGCCCATCTCCCGACCTGCGCGCCGTAGGACTCGAGCGACTCCTCCGACTGCGACGAACTCATGGCTACAGGTTCAGCGCGCCCGGCAATAAGGAACTTCGTTGCACACGACAACCCGATGTGGCCACCTCGTACGTCCGCGAGCGGCGGTCGTCCCCTTGACTGAACCATCATGGTTCAGACTGAAATACGCTCGCCCCATCCGTTCCGATATGATCAGTTACGACGAGTTCTCCCGAGCGTGGTGCTGCGTGCGATGAGTCGGGACCGATCGACTCGACGGCGCGTACTCGGCGCCGTCGGTGCGGGCACGGCGGTCGTCCTCGCGGGGTGCAGCGATATCACCGGGAGCGAGGCACCGGATTACGAAGCCGGCGAGATCGGCGAGATCGACGGGGAGGATCGCTCCGCAGAGGAGATGACAGCCGCCGAATCGCTCGCCGAGGTCGAACCCAACGAGGGCGTGACGACGCTCGAGCCGCTCTCGCTCGAGTCCCACGAGTTCGTCCTCGAGGACGACTACCGGGGTGCGACCGTACAGGGAACCGTCGAAAACACCGGCGACGACCGGATCCAGCTGATCGAGATCCGCGTGCGGGTGTACAACGACGAGGGCGAACAGGTCGGCCGGTATCTCGACGTCGGGGGCGACCTCGACCCCGGCGCCAGCTGGTCGTTTACCGTCATCATCCTCGAGCCGCTGGCGGACATCGACGACTACGAGGTCGCCGCGATCGGTACCCCGGCGTAGGCCCTTCTCGCCGGTCTCCGGACCCGGACTGCCGGGGAGATAGTTACTCGTGAGCCTCCGTCAGGACCTCCCGCACCCGATCGTTCTGATGCTCGAGTTCCTCGCGCGCGGCGTCGGGGAGCTCCCGGGAGACGGGCTCGAGGGCCCGCTGTTCGTCGGGGTCCGGGAGACCGACGAGGACCGTTCCGACCACCCCCTCCGCCTCGTGGACCGTACACGCGTAGTTGTAGACGCCCTCGCCGTCGAAGGTCCGGTCGAACGAGTTCGACGGCGATAGCTCGCGTGCCCACGGCTCGCTGTCCTCGGGAATCCGTCGCTGGTCGCGGTGGGTCTCCGGGTGGTAACTCGCCGTCTCGTGGGCGCCGCTCTCGGCGATCCACTCGACGGTGCCGCCGTCGACGACGTGAGCGATAGGCGGGTCGAGACGGGGGTCGCCGTCGTCGTCCGACAGTTCGACCTCCGTGTGAGCCTCCGGGTCGCCTATCAGGGGATCGTCCTTCCCGAGTTCGTCGTCGATGCAACCGGCAACCCCTGCCGCGAAGAGCGCGCCGGCGGCTGTCAGCAGCCGCCGCCGACCCGACTGCAGTCGGCTCATTACCGCATCGTTAGGCTCGAATCGATAAAGAACGTCGGATCGCCCCACCTCGAGGCTCGGCTGACCGACGAGAAATAGTATCATGAACTGTAGGGGAGAAAATAACTGCAGAGTGAGTTCTTTTAGTGGTCCGTCGCGTTGCTCCGTCTACGTTGCTGGGATTCAGTTTCGATCCTGACGATCCCGACTACGTCCTGAATCTCAAGGACGAGTACAGCGCGACCGTCAACGTCTTCCTGCATTTCACCGTCCTCGGCATGATCGCGCTGGTGACGGGTCGTCCGTTTCTGTTTCCGAGCCTGGGTCCGTCGGCGTACCTGATCGCGACCGGCGAACAGCCGCGCGCGGAGGGTGCCTATCACGTCATCGGCGGACACACCGTCGCGGTCGTCGGCGGAATGATCGCCTACGCGCTGTTCGGTAACGAGGTCAGCGCGTACGTGGTGTTCGCCCGCCCCGATCCAGCCTTCAGCATCGAGGTGATCTACCTCTGGGCCAGCGGGACGGTCGCGATGATGCTGACGACGACCGCGATGCTGGTGACGAAGACGAACCACGCCGCGGCGTGTGCGACGACCCTGATCGTCGCCCTCGGATTGATGGGCGGCCTCGAGGACGGCGTCATCATCGTCGTCGCCGTCGCCATCCTCTGGTACTTCCACGACAAGGTGATCTCGCCGCTGGCTCACCGGTACGGGTTCGTCCCCCGAGACGCCCGCGCGGAGTAACTCGGTCGGGATCGGCTCGCGGCCGTCTCGAGGGCGGGTCGAGCAAGGCCCACGTTGAAATGCGGTCGCGTCCTCCGTTCTGCCATGAGCAGCCGTCGCAACCGTAGTGGGCGCTTTCGTCGCCGGAGGGCACCGCGATGACCGAACGGGACCGACCGGGTCGACGCACCGTGCTCGCGTCGCTCGGAACCGGGATCGCGCTGTCGCTCGCCGGCTGTGCCGACGCCGTCGACGACGTCGAGGTCGGCGATATCGATCTCGTCGACGGCGTCGGATTGGGGAGCACCGATCCCGACTACGAGAGCGGAACGGTCGACGTCGACGGCGAGGAGCGAACCGACGAGGAGATGGCTATCGCCGAGCGGTTCGCCGACCAGGAGATCGACGAGGACGTGACGCCGCGGGACAACCTCGTCGTCGCGGACCACGAGTTCGTCCTCGAGGACGACTTCCGAGGGTCGACTGTGCAAGGAACCGTCGAGAACAACCGCGACAACCGCATCGAGACCGTCGAAGTCCGGGTCCGGGTGTACGACGACGAGGGCGGCCGGATCGGCCACTACCTCGACAGCACCGTCGACCTCGACGACGGCTCGGAGTGGGAGTTCGAGGTGATCGTCCTCGAGTCACCCGACGACGTCGCCGAGTACGATATCGCGGTGCTGGGGACGCCCTCGTAGCACGCCGGTCGTCCCGCGTCGAAACGCGCGCTCAGAGCAACCGGTCGGATACGTCCTCGTAGACCGTCTCCGCCGACTCGGAGAGCGCGTAGCTCGGTCGTCCCTTCCCCGTCGGCGACCGCTCTTCCGTTCGCACTTCCTCGACGATCCCCTCGTCCTCGAGCCGGTACAGCGATCGCATGACGTCGGCCTCCGTGACCGTGCCGACGACCTCGGACTCGAGGTCCTCGAGCCGCGTCCGGCAGCTCCGACGGACCTCGTGGGTCTGGGCGGGCGTCTCGTCGTTTCGATGCGCGTCGGCGACGGCGAGCAGTACCAGCTGTTCGGTCAGCGAGAGCGAATCGAGTTCCGTATCTGCCACCATACGTGACCGTAGTACGTACTGGTTGGTAGCAGTTCCCCTTGATCTACGTCCGCGAAAACGTCCCCGTCGGCCGACGATCGAACCGCAGTCGGATCTACGAGTTCTCCTCTTCCCGGAGCTCCTCGAGTTCGGCGTCGATCTCGTCGTCGTCGACCGCGGCCTCGAGGTCCTCGAGTTCCTCTTCGTCGACCGACTCGGGTTCGGCCTCCGAGCTACCGCCGCCGACCTCCGATTTGAGCGTCTCGAGTTCCGCCTCGACGCCGCTGTCGGTCGAGAGCTCCTCGAGTTCGCGGTCGATCGAGTCCTTGTCGGAGAGCACGTCCTCGAACGCACCCGACTCCTGGAGTTCGTCCAGGGCGGCGGCGCGGGCCTCCATGTCCTCGGTCTGTTCCTCGGCGCGTTCGATAGCGCGGCCGACGTCCTCGAACTCCTCCCCGGTGGCGGTCATCGCCTCCGAGACCGAGGAGCTGGCCTTGGCGGCCTGATGGCGGGCCTTCATCGTCTCCTTTTTTGTGCGGAACTCCTCGATGCGGTTCTGGAGTTCGTCCTTCTGGTCGATCAGACTGTCCTGCTGGCTCTGGAGCTTCGAGATCTGGCGCTCCAGATCCTCGATCTGGTTCATCTTCGTCTTCTTTTTCTCCAGGGCGCGCCGGGCCAGATCCTCCCGGTCCTGCTGGACGGCCGTCCGGGCCTGATCGTTGTGTTTCTCGACGTTCTCCTCGAGGCGCTTTTTCTGCATCTCGAGGCGCTTTTTCTGCGTTGTGAGATCTGCGATCCCACGTTTGACCTGCTGGAGCTGGTCGCGCATCTGCTCGTAGGAGTAGTCGAGCGTCTCGGTCGGGTCCTCGGCCCGGTTGAGCACCGAGTTGATCTTCGAGCGGATGACGTAGGAGGTCCGAGAGAGGATGCCCATACGCCTACGTATGGTTCCCCGCCCTTAAAAACATCACATCAGCGACAGTCGTCTCGAAATCGACGCCACGTGGGCTCTCACACCGACGATCTTTCGAGGATCCCGGATCGACGAGCCCCCGGAGTCAGCCGGAGAGAGTCGACTGCAGTAGCTACTATACGGCTCGCACGCAACCCGGGAGTATGACCGACGTACTCGTTCCCGGGGGCCGCGACGTCCGGGGCCGGCTCGAGGAACCCGACGGCGACCCCGAGGCGATCGTCGTCGCCTGCCCGCCCCATCCCCAACACGGCGGCTCGCGTACGGACCAGCGACTGATCGCCGTAAGCGAGACGCTCCGCGAGGCGGGGGTCGCCTGCCTGCGGTTCGACTACGGCCCGTGGGACGACGGCGACGGCGAGTGTGAGGACGTTCGCAACGCGATCCGGTGGGCCGACGACCGGTACGACCGGGTCGGCGTCTTCGGCTACAGCTTCGGCGCCTCGCTGGCGCTGCTGGCGGCCGCGAGTGTCGATCGACCGCTCCTCGGCGTCGCCGCGCTCGCACCGACCGCGTCGCTCGGGCCCGAACTCGAGGCGACCGACGCCCTCTCGACCCTCGAGGTGCCGACCCTGCTCCTCTACGGCGAGCGCGACACCACCGTCGACTGGGAGCCCGTCGTCGAACTGGCCCGCGAGCGCGGCGACGAAACGGTGGCGCTGCCGGCCGATCACTTCTTCCTCGGAACCCGCGAGGAGATCACACGAAACGTCGGCGAGTTCTTCGAACGGCTGCTCGCCGAATCCTGATACGACCCGGGTTCGGCGCGGGAGAAACCGCCGACTACGCTCGAGTAGTCGCCGTCTGTGTCGGTGCCGTCCGGCCGTCTCGCTCCTCGAGCGGGCGAAAACCCGATCGAACCCTCCTGTCCTGTGTTACGCTGTCACATCCGTCGAGCGACGAGTCTTCCTCGAGTGATTAACAATAGTTCCGGGACTGTTCCGATCGCTTGGAGTATCAATGAACCTGAAGACGCTTCGGGATCGTCACTCGGCCGGACTCGACGGCGGTCGAACGGACGGAATCGTCCCGAGGAGGGAACGGTGGGGTGGTGTGTCGTGAGCGAATCGTTCGATCGGTCGCCGGCTGCGGCCGAGTCGGGTGCGACGGGAGCGGCTGCCGACGAGGGAGGGCGCACCGTCGCGATCCACCAGCCGAACTACCTGCCCTGGCTCGGCTACTTCGAGAAGATCCGCCGAAGCGACGTCTTCGTCTTCCTCGACGACGCCGAGTACACCACGGGATCCTGGATCAACCGGAACAAGATCAAGACGCCACACGGCTGGACGTGGCTCACCGTCCCGGTCCGAGGGACGAGCGAGCCGATCGCAGGTGTCGAAATCGTCGACGATGGGTGGCGCGACACCCACCGGAAGAGCCTGCAGGCGAGCTACGGCGGCGCGGCCCACTACGAGGAGTTCGGGGCCTTCTTCGCGGCGACCTACGCGCGATCCTGGGAGTCGCTGTGCGAGCTGAACGTTCACCTCGTCCGACGGCTCGCGGATCGACTCGATCTCGACTGCGAGTTCGTCCGCGCGTCGACCCTCGAGGTCGACGCCACCGGGAGCGAGCGGATCGTCCGGCTCTGCGAGGAACTCGGTGCCGATCGGTACTACTCGGGGGAGGGTGCCCGATCGTACAACGACCACGCGCGGTTCGAGGCGGCCGGAATCGACCTCGAGTACCAGTCGTTCGACCCGCCCCGGTACGAGCAGCGATTCGGCGAGTTCCTGCCGACCCTCTCGGTCGTCGACCCGCTCATGAACCTCGGGATCGAGGGGACCCGGGAGCTGCTGGCGGTGAGCGACGATGCGTAGCGCCGACCTCGAGGGGTGGGCGGAGGACTTCAGCTACGACTACTATCGACGGCTGCTGGAGGCGCTGCGGGCGACCTTCGAGCTTCGAACGCTCTCGGAGTACCGACCCCAGCGCCCGTCGAACGACCGGGTCGCGTTCGTTCGCCACGACGTCGACGTCTGCCTCGAGCGGGCCGTCGAGATGGCCGAACTCGAGTACGAACTCGGCGTCCGATCGACGTACATGGTGTTGCCGGACACGCCGCTGTACGACCTCGCGGACGAGCGGGATCTGTTGCACCTGATCCACGAGTTCGGCCACGAGATCGCGCTGCACTGCGATCTCTCCGGTGTCGAGCCCGACGAGCCCGTCGGCCGGGACGGACTGACGCCGAGCGAGCGCCGACGGATCGACGGCGCAAAACGCCGCCTGGAGGAACTGGACCTCCGCCCGGTCGCGTCCGTCTCGTTTCACCGCCCGTCCGAGCGGGTCCTCGAGGGCCCCCGGACGATCGACGGTATGGTAAACGCATACAACCCGGACCTGCTGTCGACGTACATCTCCGACTCGAGCGGTCGGTGGCGCGAGGGTGCGCCCCTCGAGTCGATCCTCGAGGAGGCCGACGCCGACCGCCTGCAGGTGCTCGCTCACCCGGTCTGGTGGGGGGCCGAGCACGAGCCCCCCCTCGAGCGCTTCGCCGCGGTCGCCGACCGATTCGACGCGAGCGACCCGAAAACGTACGAGGAGCTCGTCTCGATCTACCCGCCCTACGGCGAGCGGATCGACGCGGATCGCGTTCTCGCCTGACGCGAGATCGTCCTCGTTTTCGTCGCGTCCGCGGCCGAGGCGATCAGTCCCGGCCGTGTCGCGTGACGCACTTCGGGAGCCCAATCAGCTCGACGGGTTCCGAGTTGTCCGGCGAGTAGACGACCATCTGCCCTTTCTCCATGTAGGGGACCTTCGACTCGAGATTGGAGGGAATGTTGACGCTCTTGATGGCGTCCTCGTCGCCGAGGTTGAGCACGACGGTGGTGTTGATCTGCTTGAAAACGGCGTCGTCGATGTCCTGGGGGTCCTGGGTGATCAGGAAGAGCCCGAGCCGTTCCTTGCGGCCCTGCTTTGCGGCCTCGGTGAACTTCGTGATGACCTTTCGGGCCTGAACGCTGTCGGCGTCGGTGAGGAAGTTGTGGGCCTCGTCCATCCCCAGCACCAGGGGAGTCTCCTTGATCCGGTCGTAGGTCGGATCGTTCGAGAGCTTCTCGTCGATCAACAGCGACGACAGCGCGAGGACGACGGCCTCCGTGGCGCGGGTGTCCGAAACGTGGTAGGTCGGGACGACGGTGAGACCGCCAGGGCGGACGAACTCGTGGATCAGCTCCGTGATCGGGCGGGCGTCCTGGTCGAAGACGTCCTCGAAGCCGAACACCCGACGTCGCACGGCGTCGTAGGTCGCCTCGTGGACTCGGCCGGACTCGTCTAGCTCCTCGCGCAAGGCAGGATCGTCGAGGAACGACTTGAACCCCGCGTAGGAGCCGTCGTTCCCGGCCTCCGTGAAGAACCGATCGAGCAGATAGGTGAGGGCGCCGTACTGGTTGTCGTTGAGCGACCCGCCCGAGACGAGCCATGGCCGACTCCGACACATCGAGAACGGGATGGTGAACTCGACGCACTCGGCGCGGTGGTGGCCCGCCGAGTAGCTGGCGTCGCCGACTTTCGGCACGAACGCCGTCGTGTCCGCGACGCCGCCGTGGGCGACGCCCTCGCGCTCGAGGCGGCGGGCGAACTCGGCGTCGAGGTCGGGGTTGTCGTCGTGCATCTGGGCGTACTCGTCCTGGGGGTCGAACTGGACGACGGCGGGACCGACGGTGCGGCCGTCCTCCATGGGATACTGGCGCTCGTCGGCGAGGTACTGCCGGAGAACGTTCTTCGCGGCGTGGGTCTTCCCCGACCCCGTCCCGCCGGCGACCAGGGTGTGTCGGAAGACCAGCGGATCGCCCGCCTCGTAGTCGTCCTTCAGCCGGTAGTCGATCGTCGGCGGCGTCGCCGCCGTCCGGACCTTCTCGCCGCCGACCGAGAGGTGGCCCAGGAAGACGCCGTCCTCGGGCATCTTCAGTCCCGTCTTGATCTCGGTCGTGTCGTTGGCCTGCCGGATGACCGTCTGGGGTTTGGGGACCCGGTCGGTCATCCGTCGTTTGAGTTCGCCGTCGTCTCGCGGGCTCTGCCCGCTCGAGCCGTCCGCGGAGCGTGGCTCCGCGCTGTCCTCGTACAACACCGCTACGGGCTCGAGCGAGGCGACGAACTTGTAGTCGGCCTCGTCGACGTCGTCCCGGCGCATCGCGCGACGGGCGTGGATCTCCGTCGCGTCGTCGGCGTGGTACTGCTGGGCGTACTCGAGGCCGGTGATCCGACAGAACAGCGTCTCGCCGTCGGGGTATGGCGCGACCAGGTAGCTGCCGATCCGGACCGACGAGCGGTTGCCGCTGGTGACGTAGGCCCGAAGCGAGGTTTCATCTTCGTCCTCGGCGATTCGCAGTCCCTGGGAGACACAGATCGTTCCGATGCCGACGTCCTCGCCCCGCGGTTCGACGTCCGCGGGTTCGAACCCGCTCGAGTCCGTCGGTTCCTCGGTCGCCGACGTCGACGCGCTCGAGTCGGCCGTCGAATCGGCGCCCGCGTCGGCGTCGAACTCGCTGAAATCACCCAGATCCGTCATATCGGCTCCATGAGGGGCCGCCTACAAACGCGTTTCCCTCCGCTCGCGAACGGGTTCGAAGAAGTCGGACGCAGGTAGCGGTTCAGTTCGTCGACGGCGTCGATCGGTTCGGCCCCCGTACCATCCCGGACCGGGGATCGAACTCGATCGCGCCGACGTCTACCATCGCCGGGAGGTGGACGTGGTAGAGCGCGAGGCGGGCCTCGGAGCGCGCCGAGAGCGAGTCGACGTTCCGTTCGACCAGTTCGGCGGCGAGGGTGTCGACCGAGACCGGCCGATCAAGCTCCGCGAGCATCGCGTACAGCCGGGTCCGAACCGGGTGGACGAGCGTCTCGAGCGTCCGTTCGTCGGCCCGATCGCCGTCCTCGAGCAGCCCCGAGAGGTCGTCGACCGGGAGCGGCCGCTCGACGGTCCGGCGAGCGACCTCGCCGTCCCACTCGAGGATGCCGTGGTCGGCCAGCCGCGGCAGGTGGTTGTGGACGAGTGCGATCCGAATCTCCCCTCGACCGGCCGGCTCCCGGGCCGCGACGGCGTCGGCGAGTTCCTCGAGGGTCCGCGGTTCGTCCTCGAGGGCCGCCAGCAGGTGAATCCGTCTCGGATGCCGAAGAACGTCGTACCACTCCCAAGATACGGCTGCCAGTCCCCCCTGCGAGCCGTCGTCACCGGTCCGTGCGTCCGAACTCATTACGAAAACGCAGTACTGCTACGGGAATAAACTCGGTCCCGAAACAGTTTGGGTTAGGAATCTTATATGTGTTCGGCGTTCCCGCGAAATCGACTCCTTGCCCGGTGATAAACGGCGAACCCGGTGCTGGGTGTTGTTCGTCGGACCGCCGTCGAGCGAACGCGGCTCGAGGTTCGACCGATTCGAACACGCAGGCGGCTCGAGTGCGGGTATTTTTTGCGTCTCGGGCCCGTAGTTCGACGCATGTTCATCGTACGCGGTCGCGCGGGCGGAACCGAACTCACCGGAACGGTGTACGAGCGGGGGGAACGGCCCCCCTCGTTCCGGGGTGCACCCGACGAAGACGCCGCGTACGTCTGGATCTGCGACGAATTCTACGAGGTCGACAGCGGCGGCAGCGTGCAGGTCGTCGACGGCCGCGAGGTCAACCTCGCCTTCGAGTCGCCGATGCCCCGCGGCTTCGACACCCGCGAGCAGGCCCTCGAGGCCGCCGAGGAACACGTCCGCACGCAGTTCGCCCGGATCGGCGTCGACCCGGAGTCGGTCGAACTCGAGGTCGAGCGGGATCCCTAGGACGGCGTCCTCGAGTCGGCCGATACGCGGGTCACCCGTATTCAACAGGCCGCTGTGGTAGGTACTGTAGATTCGAGGAGTCGACTAGTCCGAAACGACCTGCCGTCGATGTCTCCTAAGGGGTTATCCCGTTCGACCACCGAGGACCGATATGCAGTGGTGCGATCAGCCGACGGGATCGACCGGGAGTGAGGGTTCGGGGACCGAAGCCGGAGCCCGGAGGGGAGCAGCGTGACCGACGACCCCCTCCCGGCCGAACACCTCTCGCCGCTCGCCGCGCTCGTCGACGAGGTCCTCGCGGGCGTCGGCTACGAGGTGGCGACCGCCACCGACGCCGTCGACGATGCCGTCCCCGGCTACGGCGGGCTGTTCGATCCAGCGACTACCCGGGACGAGTTGCGCTCCGCACTCGAGGAGCTGCTGGCGTCGGGACTTTCCCGGCCACCCGTCCCCGAGCCGACGGGCGACGCCTTCGTCCTCTACGTCGACGGCAGTTCGCGCGGCAACCCCGGCCCTGCAGGAGCGGGCGCCGTCATCCTGGACGCTGAAGAGAACCAACTCGCCCGTCTCGGCCGACCAGTCGGCTCCCGAGCGGGAAACAACACCGCCGAGTACGTCGCCCTCCAGCTCGGACTCTCCGAACTGTTGGCTCGCTACGAGCCCCGCAGGCTCGAGGTCCGCATCGACTCGATGACGGTCATTCGAGACGTCTGGGGCGGCGAGGACCCGACGGAACCGGGCGTCGAGACCTACAGCGAGGCCGTCGCGGACGCGCTCTCGAGCGTCCCGGACCACCGATACACGCACCTGGCCGACAGCGACCCGAACCCCGCCGACGCGCTGGCGACGGTGGGTGCCGATATCGCGGCGTTCGGACCGGGATAGCGATCGGAGGACTCGATTGCTGTTCCGTTACTACTCGTTTGGCGGAGCGATTTCGTTATGTCAAACGTCGTATGAAGATCGCGGTATGCACAGACGACTCACTCACCGCTCGCTACGCTCGCGCTTCGATCGTCGTTCCGCAGAGAGACGCGCTGTCGCGCGTCTCGGACGGCTGTTCGCCCAGTAGAAACTGCGAGCGAAGCGAGCAGTTTACCTCTGCACGTAACACTTCGTCCGACTCGGGTTTACGATTCCAACTGCACAACGAAACCGGATTTTCGACTACTGGTAGGCGTCCTCGAGCCAGCGGTGCTCGTCGTAGCTGCGGTCCTGGCTCGTCTCGAAACGGGTCTCGAGGGTCTCACGGAGCGAACGCTTCTCGGGGGCGCTGATCCGAGCGAGTTCGTCGGCCTTGCCGACGATCGTCGGCGGCCCGTGGGCGACGGCGACGTCCTGGAGCAGCTGGATCGTGAGCCGTTCGCGGGTCTCCCGGTCGCGGGTGACGGCGTAGGGGGCCTCGATCCGGTACAGCAGGTCGTCGCGGGGGTCGTAGACGACGAAAAAGGTGACCTCGTAGGCCTCCGGCGGGAGTTCGCGCTCGACCCCGAGCGCGTCGCCGTCGGCCGAAAGCGGACGGTCGACCCCGGCCCGGGATCGAAACCAGTTCGTGTAGGTCAGTGCCGAGGTGTCCCGCTCCCAGCGCTCGCCGTCGACGTCGTCGACGTACTCCCCGCGCTCGAGCAGCCGGGTGAACATCGCGGCGTCGTTCGTCCAGGGAGCGCTCGCGTCGGTCGTCTCCCGGACCGCCCGGGTGATTGCCTTCGTCGCCGGATTCTTGACGAACCCGACCAGTGGGACGTCGCGTTCGACGAACCGCTCGACGAGCCGGACGTAGTTCTCGAGCACCGTCGTCGGCCGGGGATCCTCGAGCAGGAAGTCGGCGAGGTCGGGATGCTGGTCGGCCCAGCGCAACAAGCCGCGGGGGTAGAGGGGGCCGTCGAGGACGAGCAGGTCCGACACTGCGTCGGCGTGCTCGTGGGCGTGTTCGCTCTCGGCGAGGTACAGCGCCAGCGCGTGGACGACCCCCTCGGCGAACCGATCCAGACGGTCGATCCGGATCACCCGGCGCTTGCTCGTCTCCTCGTCGAATCGATCCCAGTCCTCGTTGTCGACGCTTGCGGTCGCGTCGCTCGAGTGAACCGTCATCACCGCCGTTCGAGACCGGTGGAGCTCGAGGTCGCTGGGCGTCGCGCTCATCGCCGCCTGGGCGACGTCGATGACGAGGCCGTTTTTGAACGTCGTCGGGTTGATCGTCCCCGCGTCGAGCCCGTGCTCGGTCGGGAACGGCCGATCGGTCAGCGCCACGTCCTCGCAGTCGACCAGCCGGCGGGACCGGTCGTCGACCGGCTCGAGGACGACCCGGCCGTTCTGACGGAGCGGATCGAGGAACTCCTCCCAGACGGTCTCGGCGAACGCCCGCCGGTCCCGCTCGTCGGCGCCGTGGTCGATCCGTCCCGCGAGTTCGGCGATCCCGTCGAAGTGGACCGGATCGAGGGTCATAGCAGTGACCTTTCGTCCCGCTTTCAAATATCTCGCGGTCGGCGCCGCGACGCTGGCCGACAGCGACAGCTAGTTACGCCAGGCCGCGCAGCCCTCGAGTATGGACGCAGCGCTGATCATCCTCGACGGCTGGGGGCTCGGCGACGACACCGGACGCGACGCAGTGAAAGCGGCGGAGACGCCGGCGTTCGACCGCCTCTCGACGGCGGGCGCCAGCGGCCGCCTCGAGGTCGCCGGCCGACGGGTCGGCCTGCCGGACGGCCAGATGGGCAACAGCGAGGTCGGCCACCTCAATATCGGCGCCGGGCGGGTCGTCTACCAGGAGTACACTCGAGTGTCGGACTCGATCGCCGACGGCTCCTTTCGCGAGAACGCCGCCATCGACGAGGCGTTCGAGCAGGCTCGCGAGAACGACGGCAAGGTCCACTTCGTCGGCCTCGTCAGCGACGGTGGAGTTCACGCCGATCAGGAACACCTCCACGCGCTGATCGAGCTGGCCGGCGACCGCGACGTCGAGGCCGTCACCCACGCGATCACCGACGGCCGCGACACGTCGCCGACCGGCGGTCGGGAGTACCTGGCCGAGCTCGAAGACGTCGTCGACGAGCACGGAACCGGCGACGTCGCGACGGTTTCGGGCCGGTACTACGCGATGGACCGCGACCAGAACTGGGAGCGAACCAAGCAGGCCTACGACGCGATCGTCGAGCGGGAGGCCAAATACGAGGCCGAATCGGCCGTCGAGGCGGTCGAGGACTCCTACGACCGCGGTGAGACTGACGAGTTCGTCGACCCGACGCTCGTCGACGGCGGCCCCGCGCTCGAGGACGGCGACTCGGTCGTCTGGTTCAACTTCCGGTCCGACCGCGCCCGCCAGCTCACGCGAATGCTCGCGGACATCCGACCCGAGGACTGGACCGACGAGATCGAGACCCACCCGCCGGACGTCGAGGTCGTCATGCTGACCCAGTACGACAAGACGTTCGACCTTCCCGTCGCCTACCCGCCGAATCAACCCGAGAACGTGCTCGGAGAAGTGCTGGCCGACCACGGGAAGACCCAGCTCCGGATCGCCGAGTCCGAGAAGTACGCCCACGTTACCTACTTCCTGAACGGGGGGCGGGAGGTCGAGTTCGACGGCGAAGTTCGAAAGATCGTCGAGAGCCCGGACGTGCCGACCTACGACCGCCAGCCCGAGATGAGCGCGCCCGAGGTAACGGATACGGCGATCGACACCGTCGAATCCGAGGATCCGGACGTACTCGTGCTCAACTACGCCAACCCCGACATGGTCGGCCACACGGGCGACTACGAGGCCGCCATCGAGGCCGTCGAGGCCGCCGACACCCAACTGGGGCGGCTCGTCGACGCCCTCGAGGCGGCCGGCTCGCACGTCCTCATCACGGCCGATCACGGCAACGCCGACGACATGGGCACCGAGGAGGAACCCCACACCGCCCACACGTACAACGAGGTGCCGTTCGTCTACCTCGCCCCCGACGGCACCGGCGGCGGACGGGCGGTTCGGCCGGGCGGCACCCTCGCCGACATCGCGCCGACGATCCTCGAGCTGATCGGGCTCGATCGGCCCCCGGAGATGACCGGCGAGCCGCTGCTCGAGTAGCTCGCGGACACACACTCGTCCTCCCCCTCGAGCCGTTCACGTCCGTCGGTTTGCCGAACATAATCGACTGGTGATTTTATTAGCTACGGGACGGAGATCACTGGCATGAGCGACGATCAGGACGATCGACGATTCGCGACGAACAGCGTCCACGCCGGCCACGATCCCGACCCGACGACGGGCGCGCGGGCGCCGCCGATCTACCAGACGACTTCCTACGAGTTCGAGGACACCGACCACGCCGCGGCGCTGTTCGGCTTGGAGGAGTTCGGCAACATCTACTCGCGGATCATGAACCCGACGAACGCGATGTTAGAGGAGCGCATCGCCACCCTCGAGGGCGGCGTCGGGGCGCTCGCGACGTCGTCGGGGATGGCCGCGTTCGACCTGGCGACGTTCATCCTCGCGGACGTCGGCGACAACATCGTCTCCTCGTCGTCGCTGTACGGCGGCACCTACACCTACCTCACCCACACCGTCGCGAAACGCGGCATCGAGACGAAATTCGTCGACACGCTCGACTACGAGGCCTACGCCGAGGCGATCGACGACGACACCGCGTTCGTCCACCTCGAGACGATCGGCAACCCCGCGCTGGTCACCCCGGACATCGAGCGCATCGCGGATATCGCCCACGACCACGACGTGCCGCTGTTCGTCGACAACACGTTCGCGACGCCGTATCTCTGCCGGCCGATCGAACACGGCGCGGACCTGGTCTGGAACTCGACGACCAAGTGGATCCACGGCGCGGGCTCGACGGTCGGCGGCGTCCTCGTCGACGGCGGTTCGTTCCCGTGGCCGGAGGGCGACTACCCCGAGATCACCGAACCGAATCCGGCCTACCACGGCGTCAACTTCTACGAGACGTTCGGCGAGCAGGCGTTCTCGATCGTCGCCCGAACCCGCGGCCTGCGGGACCTGGGCAACCAGCAGTCGCCGTTCGACGCCTGGGTCACCCTCCAGAAACTCGAGTCCCTCCCGCTGCGAATGGAGAAACACTGCGAGAACGCGATGGCCGTCGCGGAGTACCTCGAGGACCACTCCGCCGTCGACTGGGTCACCTATCCCGGCCTCGAGAGCCACGAAACCCACGACAACGCCAGCGAGTACCTCGAGGGCGGCTACGGCGGGATGATCACGTTCGGCCTCGAGGGCGGGTACGACGCCGCCGAAACCGTCTGCAACGAGGTCGACCTGACGAGCCTGCTGGCGAACGTCGGCGACGCGAAGACGCTGATCATCCACCCCGCGAGCACGACCCACCAGCAGCTCACCGAGGAGGAGAAACTCGCCAGCGGAACCACCGACGACCTCGTCCGGCTCTCGGTCGGCATCGAGGACCCCGAGGACGTGATCGCCGACCTCGACCGGGCGATCGAGTCGATCTGAGACGGTTTCCTGTCAGTCATTACCGGCGCAACCGCGACCCGTGCGGCGGTTGCGCCGAGAAATCGGTACAGCAATCCGTATGAGGCGTCGCTCGAGCGCCCGAGAGGGACGATCGGAACGACGCAATACTTATTTTGCCTCCTGAACAACCGTTCGGTCAGTACGGAACCGACCGCCTGCGGAGTCGGTCGGGATGCTGGGCACCGACATCGACCGATCTACGGAAATATACGCAAGTGACTGTATCACTGGAACGAACTGCCGGCGGGGGCGACCGCTCCCCCGAGAGCCGCTCGCCGACGAACCGGCAGCGAGGATGGCCATGAGACGAACGATCGCGCGGCGACGAACGGCGATCGAGGACCGCCTCGAGACGACCCTGCCCGAATCCGGCGCGTTCGACCGCTCCCCCGAGGAGTTGCTCGAGTTCGGCCGACCGTGGCTCCGGGCCCAGGTGTTTCTGGCGGCGGCCGACGGATTCGGCGGCGAGCGCCCGCTCGAGGCGCTGGTACCGATCGCCGCCTCGCTGGAACTCGCCTCGCTGCAGACCCGTCTCCACCGCAGCGCCGTCGAGGATGCCCGACGGACCGGCCTCGAGCCGACCGGCGACGTGCTGCTCGGGGATCTCCTCGAGTCGACGGCGTTCGAGTTGATGGCTGGAGTCGACGCCGACCCGCCGCTCGTCGAGCGCTGTCTCGCGGCGCTGGCCGAGGCGACCCGAGCCGTCCAGGAGGGTCAGGCGTCGCTCGCGTCCGCCCCTCGATCGACGGCCCTCGAGGCCGACGACGTTCGACGGATCGGCGCGCTGACGGGCTGTGCGGTCGAACTCGCGGCGCTTCTCGCCGACGTCGAACCGCGGCGGGAGCTGGGGCGGTACGGGAGCGAACTCGGGTACTGCATCCGCTCTCGCCGGTCCGAAAATCGACTCCCGACCGACCGCAGGTTCTGTCCGGCGGATCGATCGCGGTGGCTCGAGCCGATCGTCGAGCGCTGTCCGCCGGACTCGAGGGCGACGGTTCGGGCACAGCTGTCGGCGGTGCTCGAGGCCGGCCTCGACCGGGAGTCGGCCGATCCGATCACGTAGGTTCCCTGTCGAGCCGTCGAACCTGATCCGGTCGTCTCACTCGTCCTCGAGCAGCCAGCGGTCGATGCGGTCGTGTACGGCCTCCCGGTTTCGCTCGATGATCGCCCGGTCCTCCAGGGTGACGCCTCGCTCCATGATGCCGTAGATCGTCGAAAAGAGGAGTTCGGCCTCCCGTTCGGAGTCGAAGTCGGCGAACCGACCCTCGTCGACGCCGCGTCGGATCGTCTCGGTCAGCGCCTCGAGGATGATCTCGTCGGAGCGCTCGATCTGCTCGTGGTAGGACTGGTTGTGGGGGGCCTGCGACCGGATCTCGAAGAACGCCCGCCGAAATCGGAGCGACTCGTCGTCCATCTCCGCGGGCAGCAGGCGATCGATCAGGGCCAGCAGCTGTTCGTGCGGGTCGTCGTAGGGGTCCTCGACGAGCGTCGCCTCGAGGCGTTCACAGAGGTGAGCGAAGAAGTCGTTCAGGATCTCCTCCTTGCTCTCGTAGTGGTAGTACAGCAGGGACTTGCTCTTGTCGAACTCCGCGGCGATCTCCGACATCGTCGTCGCGGGGTAGCCGTTGCGCGACAGCGCCCGGTACACCGCCTCCATGATCGCCGCGGTCGTCTCGTCGAGATCGTCGCCGAGCGTCCCCGACCGTTCCGCACCGGAGGTGCCTCCCATAGCCAAACGGTCGTCGATATCCCATAAATAGTTCCGGATCCGCTCGGTCGCGGTCCCGCTCCCGCCCGGGTACGCGGTGTCGCGTCGCTCCTGACTCTCACCGAAACGACGGCAATCGTTAACAGTGGTGTAGCGTGAAACGCAGTCTATGTCGAACGCCGCCGCGGTGCTCGACCGGCTTCGACCGGCCTCGTCGCTCACCGTCGTCTGTCACGACGATCCGGACCCGGACTCACTGGCGTCGGCGATCGCCCTCGAGTCGCTCGCTCGAGCCCAGGGTGTCGAAACCGTCGACATCCTCTACGGCGGGACGATCGTCCACCAGCAAAACCGCGCGTTCGTCGAACTGTTCGACGTTACGCCACAGCGCTACAGCGACACGAAGCTCGAGGCGAACGAGCTCGTCGCGTTCGTCGATCACTCCGTTCCCGGCGACCACAACCCGGTCCCGCCGGGAACGACGATCGACGTCGTGATCGATCACCATCCCTCTGAGGGATCGATCCCGGCCGACGTCGTCGACGTCCGGGAATCCTACGGGGCGACGGCGACGATCCTCGCCGAGTACTTCCGGGAGTCGTCGGTCGAGGTCACCTCGCGGATCGCCTCGGCGCTGCTGTTCGGGATCCACCGGGAACGGCTCGACTTCTACCGTCAGCCGACCGACCGGGAGTACGCGGTCGCCGGCTACCTCCACGAGCGAGCGGATCCCCGCCGGCTCCGCGAGCTGTACGGCGTCTCGTTTCTCCCGGACAGCGTCGACGCGTTCGGCGACGTGATCCACAACCGGATCCGGCGGGGGTCGTCTCTGGCCTCCTGTATCGGCCGCCTGGAGAACCGGGTCGCCCTGGCGCAGGGAGCCGACTTCCTCCTGAACATCGACGGCGTCGACACCGTCCTCGTCTGTGGACTCGTTCGCGACGAGATCCACCTGAGCGGACGGACGAACAGGTCGGATCTCGACCTCGGCGAGTCGTTCATTCGACTGTTCGGCGACCGGGGGAACGTCGGCGGCCACGACGACATGGCCGGGGGACAGCTCCCGCTCGCCGACGTCGCGGGAACCGCCGAGGAGGAGGCCGTCCTCGTCGACCGAGTCCGGGACCGGATCGGCCGCGAGTTCCTCGAGGCGGTCTCGGACGACGCGACCGGATCCAGCGCGTAGGGGCGCCCACCGGCGACGAGTTCCGGCTCGTAGCCACGGGCTACGGCGTCGGCGTCGCTCGAAACGACCGCTTACAGCCCCCTCGAGTACTGTACCGATCGAGTCTCGGATCGCCGTCGCCGGCCCCCGGGGTTAAGGTATCGGGGATCCACTGCTCGGGTATGGCAACGGGGCTCCTCAACGCGGAGATCGCGGACCAGATCGAAACCACCTGCAGGACGGCGATCGGCGACAGCCTCCGCTCGGTCACGTACTTCACGCGGGACGACTACGAGCAGCTGTACCTCCGCGAGGATCTCGAGCGCGACGCCGACCTCTCGACGTTTATCGGTCACGAGTGGCGCGGGTTCAAGACCGCACAGACGGCCTACCAGCAGTCCGAACTCGGCGACTACAACTACACCATCCGGGTGTTCGACAACGGCTTTCTGATCCGGGTAACCAACGACAGGGAGGGCGTGTTCGTCACGACCGACGGGCTCACGATCAAGGACTTCGAGGAGGTCGCGACCGCGGTCGATGCGGTCCTCAGCGCTCGCGCGATCCAGTAGCGTCGCGTTCGGACTCGTCGGCCCGCGCGGAATCCGCGCGCTCGTCGGAACGGGACCGATCGAGACCGATCGGCAGGCCGGCGCCGTCGCGCTCGTCGAGGCCGAGCAGCCGAGCGAACCGCCGTCGATCCGCGGCGTGTCTATCGAGACTCATGCCGAGCTACGACGGGCGAATCGGGGATAGTAATGCGGACCGTTTTCGCGGAAACGCCGGACTTCGCCGCGAAACGGGTCGCCGAACCCGCGGAAAGCGCAACATCCTTTCGGTCCAGACCCGTTGACGAACGTAGTGACCGAGCTTCCACAGCCCGTCGAGCGCGCACTCGAGGACCACGACGCCTTCGACGCGCTCGAGGACGGCTACGAGCTGACGACGACGGTGTTCGAGACGACGGTCGCCGCGACCGACGCGGAGGGCAAACGGGACGGCCGCTTTCGGGTGACCGTCTCGCTGCCGACCCTCGACGCCGCGGTCGCCGACGAGGCGGTCGCGCCCGTCGTCGAGGACGGCTGGTTCGAAACCCTCGAGCGACGGCTCGGGGACACCTTCACCGTCGCACAGACGAGCACCCACGAGGAGCCGACCGTCGAGCGCGACGGCGGGACGGTACGGGTCGAACTCGAGTACGTCGCCTGGGACGCCGCCGAGGGCGTCGCGGACGCCAAGGCCCTGATCGAGTACGTCGAGGGGACCTACGCCCAGGGGCTGATCCCCGGCTACGAGTACCGCGGACCCGCCGCGACGCTGCTCGAGAGCGCCCAGAGCCGCGGTCGGGAGGCCGCGGAGGGAGACGGTGAGAGCGGCGGCATGCCGATGTAGTCCACCGGGAGCGAATCGATCGCTACGGCCGCGAGAATCCCGTTCTCGAGTTCGCCGAAAACTGGCCCGCAGAGCGGGTGAACTAATCCATCGCGATGTACGTCTTCGTGTCGGTCACGCCCTCGAGTCCCTGAATGTCGGTCGAGACGGCCTTGAGGATGTCGTA
This sequence comes from Natronococcus sp., assembly GCF_047921035.1. NCBI lineage: Archaea > Methanobacteriati > Methanobacteriota > Halobacteria > Halobacteriales > Natrialbaceae > Natronococcus > Natronococcus sp. The sequence continues at coordinate 24,159 of NZ_JBLRWX010000013.1, read as the reverse complement.
CACCTCCTCGGTGTCGACCTCGACGATGATGTCGTAGTTGCCCGCGACGATGTGGGCTTCGGCGACCGAGCCGAGTTCCCTGATCGAGCCGAGCAGCCCCTCGGACTTTCCGGCGGCCGTCTTCACCATGATGAAGGCGTGAACCATTCTCGCTGGTGTGGTACATCGTGGCATGACTAAAGCCTTTTGTCGGCTCCCGATCGGGTGGTATGGGTCACCAGGGCAAACTTATTGGCGGGGGCGGGCGTACCCTTCGTTCATGCGGTTCGTGATCATCGGCGCCGGACGAGTCGGCCTGCGCACAGCGCGTGTCTTACGCGAGGAGGGACACGAGGTGACCGTCATCGAACGCGAGGAGTCGAAAGTACGGCGCGCCCGGAACCAGGAGTTCACCGTCGTCGAGGGCGACGGCTCCCGCGAGACGATCCTCGAGGAGGCCGGCCTCGCCGAGGCCGACGCGCTGGGCGCGCTGACCGGCGACATGAACGTCAACTTCACGGCCTGCATGATCGCCAAACACCACGGCTGCCGGACGGTCATGCGCATCGACGAGGCCTACCGCGAGGGGATCTACCGGAAGTACGCCGAGGAGGTCGACGAGATCATCTACCCCGAGCGGCTGGGCGCGATCGGCGCGAAAAACGCCCTGCTGGGTGGGACGATCCGCGCGATCGCCGACATCGCGCCGAACCTCCAGATCGTCGAACTCACGTTCACCGACGAGGCGCCGATCAACGGCTACTCGATCAGCGAACTCCAGCTCCCGGCCGACGCGACCGTCATCGCCTTCGGCAAGCGCGACCGTCCCCTCGAGATCCCCTCCGAAGACGAGTCCCTCGAGACCGGGGACCGGATCGTCGTCCTGGCGGATTACGAGGTGTTGAGCGAGGTCAGACAGCTGATCGTCGGCGAGTCGGCGGCTCGAGCGGCGGCGAACGCGGGTGCAGGAGGTGTCAACTGATGGTTACAGCGTACGTCATGATCAAGGCGAACACGGGCGAGGCGGACCGACTCAGAGAGAGCGTCGAATCGATCGACGGCGTCGAGGCGGCACACATCGTCGCCGGCGACGTCGACATCATCGCGAAGGCGGCCGTCGACACCCCCGCCGCGGTCAAGAAGATCGCGGCGACGGAGATCCAGGGGATCAGCGGGGTCGAGGACACCCAGACGTACATCGCGATGGATTGATCGGGATGGCGAGTCCGGGGATCCCGGTGTTGCACGACGTCGAGCCGAGCGTACTCTACCACGGCGAAGTCAACGAAAGCGGCCGGATCGCGCCCCGGTTCGACGACGGGTTCGGCCTCGACTCCGGAGACGAGGTCCGCTGTCGGACGCGATCGCCGGGATCTGCGAGCGCCTCCGCTGGGACTCGCTGACCGAGTACGGCCGCGACCACTGGGACCGAACGGAGTCGCCGAGAGAGTGAGCCGAGCGCCGACGTTCGTCGCGCTCGAGTCGACTCAGCGATCGAGTTCCCGCAGTTCCTCGCGGTCGGCGAACTCCTCGAGCCACGCCCGCTGCTCGGCGAGCCGGGGCGGCATCTCCTCGTAGACCGGTTCGAACACTTCCCCGGGTTCGGGCGCGGGCGTCGACTCGGCGGTCTCGACGGCCTCCTCGAGTTCGGCCTCGGTTTCGTTCTCGACCTCCTCGACGAACGCGTCGTCGAGGACTCCCTCCTCGCGGAGGTACGTCTCGTAGCGCTCGAGGGGGTCGGCGGTGCGCCACTCCGGTAACTCCTCGCTCCCGTCGCGGTAGCGCGAGGGGTCGTCGCTGGTCGTGTGGGCGCCCTGGCGGTAGGTCAGGCTCTCGAGCAACACGGGATTTTCCTCGCGGGCGCGCTCGAGGGCGGCCTCGGTCAGCTCTCGCACCGCGAGTGGGTCGTTGCCGTCGACGCGAACGCCGTCGAAGCCGTAGGCCTCGGCCTTCCGGGCGATGGTGTCGCTCGCGGTCTGGCGCTCGCGGGGCGTCGAGATCGCCCAGCCGTTGTTCTCACAGAAGAAGACGACGGGCGCGTCGAAGACGCCGGCGAAGTTCAGCCCCTCGTGGAAATCCCCCTCCGAAGTGGCGCCGTCGCCGAGGTAACAGCAGATCGCCTCCTCGGAGTCGCCGTAGTTCGCGGCCATCCCCAGCCCCGCGGCGTGGGGGATCTGGGTCGCGATCGGCACCGCCTGCGGGAAGACGTTCAGGTCGTGATCGGAGGCGTACTCGGGGAACCCCCGACGGAAGAGCAGGATGTCGCTCATCGGCACGCCGTGGGCGAGCTGCATCGCGTTCGATCGGTACGTCGGGACGAGCCAGTCCGCATCGGCCAGGGCGTGTGCGGCCCCGACCTGCGATCCCTCCTGGCCCCTGAACGGCGGGTAGCCGCTCATCCAGCCCCGTCGTTGCAGGGCGAGCGCGCGCTCGTCGAACCGGCGCGCTCGCACCATATCGCGGTAGATCTCGAGAGCTTCCTCGACGGAGACGCGGGCGTCCTCGAGGGCGGTCTCGCCGATGACGCGGTGCATGCTACCAGCCTGGCGAAGATCGGTGAAAGGGATTCCGGTTACTCCTCGCGCTCGAGCGCGCTCGCCAGCACGTTCTCGACGCGCTCGAGGACGACCTCCGGCGGCTGGGTGGCGTCGACCCGGACGAATCGGCCCGGATCCCGCTCGATCAACCGCTCGTAGTTGTCCCGCACTTTCGAGAGGTACTCGGCGCGCTCGAACTTGTTCGTCGTTCCCGCTCGGGCCGCGGCCGTCTCGGGGTCGATATCGAGGTAGATCGTCAGATCGGGCTCGATCGAGAACGCGGTGTGGATCCCGACCACGTACTCGAGCGGGCGGGTGATCCGGCCGTCCGCCTCGAGGGTCGCCCCCTGATACGCGTAGCGGGAGTCGGAGTAGCGATCGGAGATGACGAGGTCGCCGCGCTCGAGGGCGGGTTCGATCACCCGGGAGAGGTGGTCGGCGTGGTCGGCCGTGTACAGGAAGAGTTCGGCCAGCGGGTCGGCGTCGTCGTCGGCGATCGATCGGTAGACGGCCTCGCCGTACCACGACCCCGTCTCGCCGGAGGTGGGCTCGGTCGTAAACGTCGCGCCGGGGTAGACGTCCTGCAGGGCCTCCCAGACCGTCGTCTTCCCGCTCCCGTCCAGTCCCTCGAGCGTCACGAGCATACACCCACGTCGCTCGGGCGGATACAAGACGGCATCGCCATCGTTCCGCCGACCCTTACAATGTCGCCGTCCCCTATTTGTCCGTGGAGGGAGCTAGTGCAGGTATGAACGTTCTCGTCGCCGGCGGCACCGGCTTCATCGGGACGAACCTCTGTACGGAACTGCACGAGCGCGGTCACGACGTCACCGCGCTCTCCCGGAATCCGGACGAGGCCGACCTCCCGCCGGAGATCGATCGAGCGATGGGCGACGCCAGCGCCTACGACTCGATCGTCGAGGTCGTCGACGGCCACGACGCCGTCGTCAACCTCGTCTCGCTGTCGCCGCTGTACGAACCCCCCGAGGGAACCAGCCACCAGGAGGTCCACCTCGGCGGCACGAAGAACCTCGTTCGGGCGTGCGAGGAACGCGGGGTCGACCGGTTCGTTCAGATGAGCGCGCTCGGCGCCGACCCCGACGGGGCGACCGACTACATCCGATCGAAGGGACGGGCCGAGTCGGTCGTCACCGGCTCCGATCTCGAGTGGACGATCGTTCGACCCTCCGTCGTCTTCGGCGAGGGTGGGGAGTTCGTCGACTTCACCAAGCAGCTGACGACCCCCCACGTCACGGGACTGCCCGGGGGCGGGAAGACCCGGTTCCAGCCGATCTGGGTCGGCGATCTGGTGCCGATGCTCGCCGATATCCTCGAGGACGACGCCCACGTCGGCGAGACCTACGAGTTCGCGGGCCCGCAGGTCGCGACGCTGGCCGACGTCACCGAACTGGCCTACGCGGCCGAGGGCAAGTCCGTCACCATCGTCCCGATCCCGATGGAGCTAACGAAACTCGGGCTGACGGCCGCGAAGTCGGTTCCGTTCATCCCCTTCGGCCCGGACCAGGCCCGCTCGCTCGAGATGGACAACACCCTCGCGGACAACGACGTCACCGCCTTCGGCTTCGACGTAGAGGAGCTGACGACGCTCAAGGAGTACCTCGGGCTCGAGGTCGAGGCGCCGACCGCCGACTGACGGTTCCCGGTGGCGGATCGCGGCTATAGTCATCGAATAGATTGAAAGTCTCTTTTGACACAAAGCTTATGCCCGCGATACCACTCGGTCAGACAACGGAGACCTCTGATACGCAATGAAACTGGCGATGATCGGATTCGGACAGGCCGGCGGCAAGATCGTCGATCGCTTCCTCGAGCACGACGATCGAACCGGCAGCGGGATCGTTCGGGCGGCCGTCGCCGTCAACTCCGCGAAGGCGGACCTGATGGGTCTCGAGCGGATTCCAGAGGAGAACCGCGTACTCATCGGACAGGCCGAGGTCAACGGCCACGGCGTGGGCGCCGACAACGAACTCGGCACCGAGATCGCCGAGGCCAACGTCGACGAGATCCAACACGCCATCGACTCGATTCCGACCCACGAGGTCGACGCCTTCCTGATTGTCACCGGGATGGGTGGAGGGACCGGCTCCGGCGGCGCGCCGGTGCTGGCCGACCATCTCAAGCGGATCTACACGATCCCGGTCTACGGGCTCGGCGTGTTGCCGGGCGCCGACGAGGGCGGGATCTACACGCTCAACGCGGCCCGCTCGTTCCAGACGTTCGTCCGCGAGACGGACAACCTGCTCGTCTTCGACAACGACTCCTGGCGACAGACCGGCGAGTCCGTCGAGGGGAGCTACGACCAGATCAACGGCGAGATCGTTCGCCGGTTCGCCATCCTCTTCGGCGCCGGCGAGATCCGCGAGGGCGAGGACGTCGCCGAGAGCGTCGTCGACTCCTCGGAGATCATCAACACCCTCGCGGGCGGCGGCGTCTCCACGATCGGCTTCGCCAGCGAGGACGTCGAACTCGAGTCGGGAGGCTTGCTCTCGCGGTTCACCGGCGGCGACGGCGGTGCCGAACTCGACACGGCCGAGACGACCAACCGCATCACGAGTCTTGTCCGCAAGGCGACCCTCGGTCGGCTCACGCTCCCCTGCGAGGTCGACGGCACCGAGCGCGCGCTGCTGGTGCTGGCCGGCCCGTCGTCGTACCTCAACCGCAAGGGGATCGAGCGGGGTCGGACCTGGCTCGAGGACGAAACCGGCTCGATGGAGGTCCGCGGGGGCGACTACCCGCGGCGGGAGCCCGAGGTCAACGCCGTCGTCCTGCTGTCGGGCGTGACGAACGTCCCCCGCATCAAGCGCCTCCAGGAGGTCGCGATCGAGGCCCAGGATCGGATCGACGACATCGAGGCCGAGCGCGAGCAGAACCTCGAGACCCTCGTCGCCGACGAGGCCGACGAACTCGAGCCCCTCTTCTGAGCTCCGACGCGTTTTTGCCCGCGTGCGAGCAACGGTAGCCGAATGCGGGTCCTCGTTCCGTTCGCCGCCGATGCGCCGAAAACCCGCCTCGAGCCGGTGCTCTCGGCGGACGAGCGGGCGGCGTTCGCGCGGGCGATGCTGCGCGACGTGCTCGCCGCGATCGACGCCGCTGGTGGCGAGCCGACGGTGCTCTCGACGGCGCCGCTCGACCTCGACCCTTCGGTTCCGGCGCCGGTAGTCGTCGACAACCGTCCGCTGACGCCGGCGGTCAACGCCCGGCTGCCGGCGACTCGCGAGGACGACCCCGTCGCCGTCGTGATGGCCGATCTCGCGCTGGCGACGCCCGCGGCGCTCGAGCGCCTCTTTACCGCCGGGGGCGACGTCGCCATCGCCCCCGGTCGCGGCGCGGGGACCAACGCCCTCGTCGTGGACCACCCCGGGTTTCGGGTGGACTACCACGGCAGCTCCTACCTCGATCACCGCGAGATCGCCGGCGAGATCGGGGCCGACCTCGCGGTCGTCGACTCCTTTCGCCTCTCGACCGACATCGACGAGCCGGCCGACCTCGTCGAGGTGCTGGTCCACGGCACCGACCGCGCGCCCGCCGCCCTCCGGGAGCGGGGGTTCGAACTCGAGGCCGACGGCGGTCGGGTCGGGGTCGCACGGGTCGGGAACGCGACCTCGAGCTGAGGGCGGTTGACGTCGGGGGCGGTCCCGCAGTCCAACGAGAAGCCCTTATGGTCCCGGCGACGACAGTTCGAGACAATGATTCCCGGCGCGAGCGAGTACGGCGTCGCCCTCGAGATCGACGACGCGGCCGTCGAGCGGCTGCTCGAGGTCACTCCCGAGGACGTCGCCGCGCCGCCGGAACTCTCGTTCTGTCGGAACGTCTTCGTTCCCCTGACGACGGCCTGCCGGTACACCTGTACCTACTGTACGTACTTCGACCCGCCCGGCGAGGCCTCGCTGCTCACCCTCGAGGAGGTCCGGGAGATCTGCCAGCGCGGGGCCGACGCCGGCTGCACGGAGGCGCTGTTTACCTTCGGCGACGACCCCGACGACCGCTACGCCGAGATCCACGCCCGGCTCGCCGAGTGGGGGTACGACTCGATCCACGACTACCTGCGGGCGGCCTGCGAGGTCGCCCTCGAGGAGGGGCTGCTTCCCCATTCCAATCCGGGCGACCAGACCCTCGAGCAGATGGAGACGGTGGCGGACGTCAACGCCAGCATGGGCGTGATGCTCGAGACGACCGCCGAGGTCGGCGCCCACGCGGGTCCCCGGCAGAAGGAGCCCGGCCAGCGGCTGCGGACGATCGAGAACGCGGGGAAACTCGACGTCGCCTTCACGACGGGTATCCTCGTCGGGATCGGCGAGTACTGGCGCGACCGCGCCGAGAGCCTGCTGGCGATCCGGGAGCTACACGAACGCTACGGCCACGTCCAGGAGGTGATCGTCCAGCCCGTCGCCGAGAACGAGCGATGGTCCGACGGGAGCCCCGACCTGGAGACGATGCGCCGCGTGACGGCGATGGCTCGAGTCGCCCTGCCCGAGGAAATCTCGGTCCAGGTGCCGCCCAATCTCGCGCCGGCCCGCGAGCTGATCGACTGCGGCGTCGACGATCTGGGCGGGGTCTCGCCGATCACCGACGATCACATCAATCCCGACTACGCCTGGCCCGCGCTGCGGGAACTCGAGGAGATCGCAGCGGAGGCCGACGTTCCGCTCGTCGAGCGGCTCCCGGTCTACGAGCGGTTCCTCCCCTCCGATCTTCGGACCGACGAGTTCGTCGGCGTCCCGGCCGAGAGAACCGATCTCGAGGAGAACGACCGGGAGTGGATCTCGCCGCGAATCGAGGGCGAAATTGAGGCCGATAGTGATACTGGCCGGCGATATCGGGCGATTCTCGAAAACGGTAGATACTGAGCGAGAAGCACCGCGTCGAAAACGGAAGTAGCCGCTGGTTTCAGACGGTTTCCTGTACGTCGCTTCCGGCGCAACCGCCGCCCGGGTCGCGGTTGCGCCGGTACATCGGTACAGGAATCCGTATCAGGGATCGAGCAGACCCGCAACCGCACAGAGGAGATTGCCTAACAGGTTCCCCTGACCAGCGACGGCGGTCAGGTCGATATCGATCGTTTCGGTCGTGAGCTGGAGGCCGAGCAGGTCGAGGAATATTGGTTCGATGACCAACTGGAGGATCGGACATTCGCCCGCATCTTCGGGGCTCAGAATCGAGAGAATGTCCTCGAGCAGGCCGAGGATGACCTCGAACGTCTCGTTGATCTGCTCGGTCGGGTTGCTCGAGAGCGTTCCTCGCAGTCGACCGGTCGCGACCAGTTCACCGTCGTCGTTTTGCTCGATATCCTCGAAGATGAGTTCACCGTCGAACGTCGCCTCGTCGCCCGGAGTGAACGCTGCCGGTACGTTTTCTTCGTAGTCTCCGGTATCGAACGTCCCTGTTCGTTCGACGTCGAGCCTGAGACGGCGGAAGTTGTTCCCGCCTTGACCCTGACCCTGACCCTGGCTTTGCGCGGCGGCCGATCCGCTTGCCCCCGCGATGCCGGCACCCGCAAGTCCCGTTGCGGCGAGCGTTTTCAATACTGTGCGTCTGTCGTCGTCGGGAGTCTGTTCGTTGCTCATCAAAGTCACGCGCCGTGACAGCGCGTCCACACTGACCGTCGGTATTTCAATAAACTCTCGGCTTGCTGAAATTTATACTTAGAATTTATACATATTATTGTTGATGGTGGCTGATTGCCTACCGGGAGTCCCGATATTGTCTCTGCTCCCAATGCCGAACGTGAATCGTTTCAAATACAGGCCATACGTTCACTGGAATTAGGTCGTCGAGCACTCGGTCGCGGCGCCTCGAGGAGCGCCCCTCGGTCGACGCCGCTCACGCGAGGCGAGTGGGAACCGAAAACGTAAGCCCGCGGCGGGCGCGTTCTCTCACACCCGATGGTCACCCAGATCAAGGACCCGGTACACGGCTACATCGAGCTGCCGGAGCCGCTGGTCGAGCGCGTCGTCGACCGGGCGGCGTTCCAGCGGCTCCGGTACGTCCGCCAGCTGTCGGCGACGAACCTCGTCTACCCGGGCGCGAACCACACGCGCTTCGAGCACAGTCTGGGGGTCTACCACCTCGGTCGCACGGTGTTTGAGAATCTGCGCGAGGAGCCCTACTTCGTTCGCGACACGCCAGATCACGTGCTCGACGAGATCCAGCGGACCCTCGAGTGTGCCTGTCTGCTCCACGATATCGGCCATCCGCCGTTTTCGCACATCTGCGAGCCGTTTCTGGACACGGGCGAGATCCGCGACCGCCTCGCCGAGCACGGTCTTCAGGCGGCGTTTCGCGACGCCGGCGTCGACGAGGCGCCGCTGCGGACGGCGACCGACCACGAACTGCTCGGCTGTCTCGTCGTCCTCCGGGAGTTCCGGGAGGGTCTGGAAGCGATGGGGGTCGACCCGTTCGAGGTCTGTGCGTACGTTCTGGGCTACAGCCTCGTCTACGAGCGCGGCGGCCCGTGGCAACACGGGCTGGGCGCCCAGCTGCTCCACTCACCGATCGACGTCGACCGACTCGACTACATCACGCGGGACAACCAGATGACGGGCGCGGACGTGTTGAGTTTCGACACTGACCGAATGGTCGACTCCTACACGGCCCATCCCGAGGAGGGGCTGGCGCTCTCGGAGAAGGCGCTGTCGACGCTCGGCAACTACCTCGAGGGACGGATCGCGCTGTACATGTGGGTGACCCAGCACCACAAGTCGGTGTACGCGAACGTCCTCCTGCGGGAACTCGTCGAGGAACTGGCGGCCGTGACGGGGGAGCCGCCGGTGACGCTCGAGGGAATCCTCGAGGGGTACGTCGACGACAATACGCTGATGGAGCGGCTTCGCGTTGCCGCCCTCGAGAACCCGAACACGACGCTGGCGGCGCTGCACGAGCGATTCCGCAGGCGACGGTTCCCGAAAACCTGCTGGAAACACCGCATCGCCTACGCCGACCGCGTCGACGCCGACCTCGACGCGTTCGGCCAGTGGCTCGTCTCGAACGACGACCGCCTGGAGTCGGCACTCGCCGAGCGGTTCGACCTGCCCGCCCACGAGGTCTGGATCGAGCGCTCGTACGTCCCGGAGTACGAGCCCGCCGAACTGAAGGAGATTCCGATCGCCTACGGCGGGACGACCCGCTCGGCGGGCGACTGGGGGCTGTACGGCGAGCGGACGTTCGACGCGCCCATTCCGTTCGTCTACGTCCCCGAGGGGCACAAGACGAGCGCCACGGAGTGGCTCGTCGATCGGTTCTACGCCGAACACGGCGGTCGGCGCGAGGAGGGGAGCGTATCGCCCTGAGATGTCGAAACTGGCCAGTTTTCAGGACGTACCAGCGAAGGGGTGGTGAGGTATATCCCTCCTCGAGCCGTACATTCCGTATGCACAGGGATACCATCAGCTTCGCTGCGCCGCTCGTGGGACTCGTCGTCGGTGCGGTGATTCTCGTCGGCAGCCTCTTCGTCACCGGCCTGAGCATCGTCTCTATCGTCGGCGGCGTGATTGGGCTGGCCAGCATCGCCGCGCTCGGATATGCGGTCGCCCGCGCGACCGACGAAACGCCGTCGGTCGACACCGTCGAGCGCGAACGCGACGACGGACTCGGACGCGCTCGCGGCGCGAAGTAACGACTCGGTCTCGTTTTCAGGCGATCCGGTACCGATCCGACTCGACCTCCTCGAGCGTCGCCGCCTCGCGCAGGCTCACTACTCGCCCGGTTGGGTTCGGATCGATTACGGCGTCCGCCTCTACGGACTCGAGCGTCCCGAGGAGTTGGGCCTTCGGCGGTCCCTGGGTCGCGCCGCAGTCGTAGATCGTGAGCAGACCGCGTTCGCTTCCCTCGCGCTCGTAGACGACGAGATGGGCGTGGTTCGGCAGTCGCCAGCTTCGGTCGCCGATCTCGAGGAGGTGGTTCATAGATGCCGGTACGCACAGCGCCGGCAAAAAGCTGCGTCGGAATCAGTCGTCGGCCGGAACCGTCCGCTCTCCCTCCTCGAGCAGCGGCGTGCCGTCGGCCTTCGGGCCGAGTTCGGGGCCGAAGGGCGGGTCGTCGGGGTCGACGACCCGACGTTGCTCGTAGTCGGTCGAGCGCTCGACGGGCACGCGGCCGATCGAGCCGACGAGGTCGACGTAGTCCGAAAAGGAGCGGAACTCGCCGTACTCGCCACCCGCGCGCTTGGTGATCTCCTCGGAGAGGATCGTCCCCATAAAGTCGTCGGCGCCACAGGACAGCATCTTCAGCCCCTGCTGGTCGCCGTACTTGACCCAGGAGGACTGGATATGATCGATATTGTCGAGGAAGAGTCTCGAGACGGCGATCAGCAACTCGTCCTCGTCGTCGCTCGGCCCGCTCGAGACGACGTCGTGTTCGAACAGCGGCGTGTTCTGATGGACGAAGGAGAGCGGAACGAACTCCGTGATCGCGCCGTCCACTCGCTCCTGCAGGTCGCGCACTCGTTGCAGGTGCATCGCGCGGTGGGCCTCGTTCTCGACGTGGCCGTACATGATCGTCGCGGTGAGCCCGAGGCCGACGTCCGCTGCGGCCTCCATCGCCTCGAGCCACCCCTCCGTCCCGATCTTGCCGGGACAGATCACGTCGCGGACCTCGTCGACGAGGATCTCTGCGGCGGTGCCGGGGACGGTATCGAGCCCGGCCTCCTCGAGTCGGCGGTAGACCTCCTCGTAGGACCAGTCGGTCCCTCGGCGGGCGTGGTAGGCCTCCTCGGGAGTCATCGAGTGGACGTGGACGCCGTCGACGCTCATCGCTTCCAGTTGCGCGGCGTACGTCCCGGGATCGGTTTCGTAGGTCCCGGGCGGTTTGAAGTTGATTTCCTTCGGATTCGGATGATCGCGGAGGATCTCGAGGTGCTCGTCGTCGAGCGCGAACGCGGGGTGGAGCCCCGACACCGAGGTGACCTCGTAGATACCGCGGTCGACCGCGTCGGAGACGATCTCGCGGGACTCGGACGGCGTTTTCGTAAAGCCCGCCGTTTCGGCCTCGTACTCGCTCTCGAAGGTGTGGGCGGCGTCCTTGAAGTTACAGAACAGACAGCCAACGTTGCAGGCGGTGGTGACGTTGTTGTTCAGGTTCGCGACGAAGGTAACCTCCTCGCCGACGACCTCGGCCCGGCGGCGGTCTGCGGCCTTGAGCACCTGCTCCTTGCGTCGGCGGTCGATCCCTTCGCCGTCCGTTCCCGTCGTCAGCAGTTCGATCGCGTCGTCGACGGTCAGTCGGTCGCCGTCGCGGGCCTTCTCGAGCGCGTTCTCGAAGGACTGGTCGGTGTCGGGGACGTAATCGAACTCGAGGTCTGCCTCGGTCACCGGTCGCTCCATCGGCGTATCGATACCGGTACAGCGAGAAAAGGATGGTGGTCCCCGGAGCGGAGCGCGGAGCCCGACCGGCGCGGACCGGCCCGATACTGAAACCTTCTTACCGTCCGGCCTCCGCATCTGACACATGAACCGCGGCCGCCCGGCTGCCCAGAGGTGTCTCGGATGACGAGCGTCAAGGAGTTCCACATCGAGGAAGAGGCCACCGCCGACAGCCTCGGAGCGGGCTCGTTCGTCTTCACCGACGACTACTCCGTGTTCGACTGGGGAAAGATGCCGGATCAGATCCCCGACAAGGGAGCGAGCCTCTGTACGATGGGCGCCTTTAACTTCGAACTGCTCGAGGAGGCGGGCGTGCCGACCCACTACCGCGGCGTCGTCGAGAACGGTGAGGTGTGCTCGCTCGAGGAGGCCTCGCGGCCGCCCTGGCAGATGGCGATCGACCTGACGCAGGTGCCGAAGCTCCCCAACGAGGGCCGGGAGTACGACTACGACAGCTACCACGAGGCCGCCGGCGAGAACTTCCTGATTCCTCTCGAGATCGTCTTTCGCAACCGGGTGCCGATCGGCTCGAGCCTGCGTCGGCGCACCGAGCCAGCCGAGCACGGCCTCGAGTTCGAGGAGTGGCCCGACGAACCCGTCGACCTCCCGGAGCCGATTGTCGAGTTCACGACGAAATACGAGGAGACCGACCGTCAGCTCGACCGCGCGGAGGCTGACGAAATCGCCGGAAAGGCCGACCTCGAGGAACTCGAGGACCTCGCGCTCGAGGTCAACCGGGTCATCACCGAGCAGGCCGCCGAGACCGAGCTGGTCCACCAGGACGGCAAGATCGAGTGTCTCTACTACGAGGGCGACGTCGGGGTCGCGGACGTCGTCGGCACGTTCGACGAGAACCGCTTCAGCTACGGGGCGACCCAGCTCTCGAAGGAGGTCCTTCGCCAGTACCACAAGCGAACCCAGCCCGAGTGGGTCCAGGCCGTCGAGGCCGCGAAGGCCCGGGCGAAACAGGAGGATATCGCCGACTGGAAGTCCCTCTGTGACGTCGAGCCGAAACCCCTCGACGAGCGGGTCCTGAAGACGGCTCGAAACATGTACTGCGCCGGCACCAACACCTACACCGGGCTGGACGTCTTCGACGCCCCGCCGCTCTCGAGTGCCATCGGCTCCGTCCAGGGACTGTAGTTCGGGCGTTCTCTCGAACCGAGTTCGAGGCTGGAGTGGGGACTTCGACGCTGGAGGCGAACGTTCTCGATCCCCCTCCCCCCAGTGTGTCCAGTGTCTTCGATCGCCTCGCGTGTGGTTGGCTCCGTATACGGTTCCCTGGAACGATGTACCGATGCGACCGTGACCCGTGCTGCGATTGCACCGTCGATTATCTATAACAGTCCATCCCCCCGATCCCTCCTCGAACGGCCCTGTCGCTACCTTTTTTCTTGCTACCGTTCGGAAAATCCGGAAAGAGACTAGTTATAAGTTTTGCTCTATAAACACCGATATCCTCGTCCCATACTCGGTTCCCGAGACACTGGACACAGTGGGGTGGGTGGGATGAGGTGTACAGCAGACAGAAGACACACTGGACACACTCGACACGGTGGCTTTATATCAGTCGTCGAGAGTGCATCCAGTATCGATCAGTATGGGATTGTTTCAGCCGGACACGGATATTTTTCGCCACCGCGACGCGCTTCGGGAGGACTACCAGCCGGAGGAGATTATCGGCCGTGATCAGGAACTCCAGCAGTATATTTCTGCACTTCAGCCCGTTATCAACGGCGATCAGCCTGCGAACATCTTCCTGTACGGAAAGGCCGGTGTTGGAAAAACCGCGTGCACCCGGTATCTCCTTTCCGAACTCAAATCCGACGCGACCGAGTACGGTGTCGATCTGACGACGGTTCGGACCAACTGCGAGGACCTGAGCACGAGCTACCAGGTTGCGATCCAGCTGATAAACGAACTTCGGGAACCCGACGAGCAGCTCAAACCGACCGGTTACCCTCGACGGCAGGTCAACGAGTGGCTCTGGGAGGAACTCGACTCGATCGGCGGGACTATCGTTATCGTTCTCGACGAGGTCGACCACATCGAGGACGACTCGATCCTGTACCAGATCCCTCGAGCCCGAGCGAACGGGAACCTCGAGCGGTCCAAAGTCGGAATTATCGGGATCTCGAACGATTTCAAGTTCCGCGAGAGCCTGAGCTCGAAAGTGCAGTCGAGCCTCTGCGAGAAGGAGCTGCAGTTTCCCGCCTACGACGCCCACGAACTCCGGGATATCCTCGAGCAACGTGCCGACGTTGCGTTCTACGACGACGTCGTGCCGACCGAAGTGATCGCGAAGTGTGCGGCGTTCGGCGCGAAAGACGCCGGTGACGCCCGCCAGAGTCTCGATCTCTTGATGGAAGCCGGCGACATCGCGGTCGAACGAGAGGCAGAACGAATCACGGAGGGACACGTCGACGACGCCCGAGCGGCGCTCGAGCGAAGTCGTATCGCCGACGGTGTTGCGGGGCTCACTCAGCAAGGCCAACTCGTCCTGTACGCGCTCGTGATGCTTCACGAAGAGGGTCAGACGCCGACTCGAGCGCGCGACATCCAGGATCGGTACGAGATCGTCTGCGATCGGGCTGCGGCGGACTCGCTCGTTCCGCGTCGGATGCGGGACCACTTGAACGAGCTCGCTATGTTGGGTATCGCGAGCCGAACGGAACGGAACGAGGGCGAGGTCGGCGGACGGTACTACGAGTACGCACTCGATACGAATCCGGATCTATTGCTCGAGGCGCTCGACGAGACAGTGGACGTGGTGGGGGTAACCGAAGCGATCCAGCGACGGCTCGACCGCGGCCCCCGATCGCACTGAGACACTGGACGCGATGGGGTGGGGGTCTCTCCCCGTTCCAAACGAATTCGAGACCGATCGCTGCTGTCTGACCGCGACGGGACACTGGACGCGATGGGGTGCAGGAGCGAACGCCGATCGTGACGACTCGAGGCTCGGACGGAGACGGGACACTGGACGCAGTGGGGTGGGAGGTTCCGGAAGTAGCGGACGGTGCCCCCTCTCGACGGTGTCTCGCTTCACGCGCCGCGTCCGGAGTCGGCCGGGCCGTTCGGAACGGGCGCGCTCGAGACGGTCCGGAACGAGCGTCGAACCCTCCGCGTCGTCACCGAGCCGGGCACTCGACGTACCGCCGCTCGAGTGCGACCGGCCTCACGAGCGGACTACGGGTCGGCCGGCTCTTCCGGCTCCGGGACGACGTCCGACGAGTGTTCGACCACCCGAAACTCCGTCGATCCACAGCGACAGCCCTCTTTCGTTCCGATCGGTTTGATCGTTCCGTCCGGCCACACTTCGGCGGCGTAAGCGGATTCGCAGGAGGTGCAGACGGCCATCCTTCGTTCA
The DNA here is from genome assembly GCF_047921035.1 of Natronococcus sp. NCBI lineage: Archaea > Methanobacteriati > Methanobacteriota > Halobacteria > Halobacteriales > Natrialbaceae > Natronococcus > Natronococcus sp. The sequence goes on along the minus strand of NZ_JBLRWX010000013.1, from coordinate 8,896 downwards.
CTCTCCCCGTCGGGCATACGGTGCCGTACGGTTCGTCCGATAATATATATTGTGTGAGGAGCCGGGTGAAAAACGAGGTCGGCCGTTTTCCGCGCGGGAGACGTCCGTCTGCGACGAACTCCGCGGGCGATCGAAGGGTCTCAGGCGGCAGGCAGCGTCACGAAGAACGTCGACCCCTCTCCGGGCTCGGAGTCGACCTCGATACTTCCGCCGTGGCGTTCGGCGATCCGTTCACACAGCGCGAGCCCGATTCCCGTCCCCTCGTACTCCTCGCGGCTATGGAGCCGGTCGAAGACGTCGAAGATCCGGTCCTGGTCCTCGGGGTCGATCCCGATGCCGTCGTCGCTGACCGCGACGATCCACTCGCCGTCGCTCTCCTCGGCTTCGACGTGGATCCGCGGGGGCTCCTCGCCCGAGTACTTGATCGCGTTCTCGAGGAGGTTCTGGAACAGCCGTCGGAGCTGGCTGCGGTCGCCCTCGACCGTCGGCAGCGACTCGATCGTCAGCTCGCCGCCGTCGTCGTCGATCGCCACCTCCAGGTCCGCGCTGACCTCCTCGAGGACGGCCTCGAGGTCGACGGGCGCGAACGGATCCCCGCGGGTCTCGACGCGGGAGTACTCGAGCAGTCCCTCGATCATGTCCCGCATTCGCTCGGCGCCGTCGACGGCGAACTCGATGAACTCCCGGCCGTCCTCGTCGAGTTCGTCCTCGTAGCGACGTTCGATCAGTCCGAGGTAGCTCGTGATCATCCGCAGGGGTTCCTGGAGGTCGTGGCTGACGGCGTAGGCGAACTGCTGGAGGCGCTCGTTGGACTCCTCGACGCGCCGTTCGCTCAGCTTGCGCTCGGTGATGTTCCTGTGGGAGACGATCACGTACAGGTCGTCCTCGTAGCGCGTGCGTTCGACGGTCAGCTGGAACCACCGCTTCGAATCCGGCGAGTGACAGGGGTACTCGAGCGTGAACGTCTCCCGGTCGCCCTCGAGGACGGCCCGAACTCCCGCGGCCGCCTGCTCGGCGGACGGACTGTCGCTCTCCTCGCAGACCTCGACGTAGTTGACGCCGACGCTGTCGACCGGCGACTGGAGTTCGTTCTCCTCGGCGAAGGACTTCCACGCCTCGTTCGTCCCCAGGATCGCGCCCTCGTCGTCCAGCACCGCGATATTCGGCGCGAGCGTATCGAGGACGTGTGACCCCAGACCCTCGGGTATCTCCATACGAACAGGTCCGGCTACTCGTGTAAATGCCGTTCGGTCAGGGAACCCAGTAGCCACACCGTGGGAGTTCGGGGGTTCGTCGATCCCGTCGCTTCTCGACCGTCACGAAAAGCAACGTTCATAGGATCCAACACGGAACGAACGACCGAGAGTAATGAGTTTCGCAACTGCCGGTGGGTTCGCCGCGAGTCTCGTCCCGAGCCTCGGCGTCACGACCGTCGTAATCGCCATGCTCGCGCTTTTCATGTCCGCGATGGTGGTTCTCGCCGTCGCGCCGCTGGTCTCGGAGAACCGAAGCGCGCGGCTCGGCACGGACTCGAGTGACGACCGCGCGACTATCGAGACCAACGAAGCCGATTGAAACACGCTCGAGAACGAACGCAGCCGGCTCTCACTCGAGTCCGTTGTACTGTTCCCGAACGAGGTGGGAGATCCCGCGATCCTCGAGGACGTCCATCGGGGCGAGCATGTCGAGCTGAACCACGCCCGGCAGCCGACCGATCTGGACACCGCCGGTGAACGTACACCGCGAGCGAACCTCCCCCTCGCTCATCCCGAGCAGCTTACCGGCCCGGTCGAAGGCGTTCTCCGTCGCGTCGTTGATCGTCGCCCCCGTCCCGACGACCTGGATCGGCCCCATCTCGTCGAGCAGGTCGACGCTGTGTTCCTCGGCCAGTTCGCGCCCGGTCTCGAGTTCGTCGTCGCTGTACGGTTTGCTGATAAACGGCAGATCCTCCTCGTTGGGCAGGAGCAGCGGGCCGTCGATCTCGAGACCCTTGATCACCTCGACGTCCATCCGCACCGTGCCGCTGACGTCGGTCGTGTGCAGGGAGAGTTCGCCGTCGCCCTGGTTGGCGTGGAGGTCGCCGACGTAGACGCCCGCGCCGTCGACCTTCACCGGACAGATCAGCGTCGCGCCCGCCCGAACCTCGGGGATGTCCATGTGGCCGTCGGTGCGGGCCTCGAGTTCGGCCTCGTTCTCGAGTCCCCAGTCGTGGTCGGTCTCGAGGAGGAACTGGCCGAAGTCGCCCGCGTTGTGGGAGTCGGGCAGCTCCACGGACGGCGTGGTGCCGACGTTGCCGATAAAGGGCCGCAGCCGACCGAGCGTGCCGGGCATTTCCGAGGGCGCGTACAGCAGGATCGGGTGCTGGCGGGAGTTCTCGGGGATGTCCATCAGCTCCGTGGCGTCCTCGGCGAGGTCGTGTGCGGCGTCCTCGTCGACCGTGATCCCCACCGTGTGATCCTCGTCGAAGACGACGGTGTAGCCGTACTCGAAGCCGAAGGAGGAGGCGTTGGCGCCACACTCCGCACAGCGGATCGCCTCCTCGCCGGTGCCCTCGACGATCGACTCGGGCCACTTCGTCCCGCAGTCGGGACAGCGGTGGTCGACGAACGGGTCGTCGCCGAAGGCCTCCGTTCGCTCACGCATCGAGCCCGTGCTCGTCGCCAGACTCGTCACCTCGACGTCCCGGATCGTCAGCGCGACGGCGTCGCCGACCTCGGCGTTCTCGACGCGAATCGGGCGGGTGACCTCGTGGCCGCCCCGGAACTCGGGGGTAATCATCGGACCCCAACAGCCCGGCGGGGTGTAGGTCTCGATCGTCCCGCCATCGGCGACCGTTCCCGCCCACTCCTGGTCGGGACCGACGAGCCCGAGCGTGTACTGATCGACCGACAGCTCCTGTTGAACCTCTCGCTGTGCCATTGTGCGTGAGAGTATCACCCGCAGGATCATAAACGAGCCAGTAACACGGGCGTCAGCCGATTCCGATCGTCGGGCGCGCTGCGGCCGATCCGTGGACAGACACGGCGGACCGAGTGGGTTCGTTCGCGCCCCTTCGGTGGCTCGAGAGCGCGTTCGGAGGCGCCGAACCGAGTCTCGGCTGCTCCCTTGCATTTGAGGGCAGAATCCCGACACGGTTCAGCGTTCAACGGTCGTCCATGCAGGAAAACGAGTTCTACAAGCTCGTACAGGAAGCGAGCCACCTCGAGACGATCGACCGCGCGCAGATCGCCAGCGAGGCCGTCCTCGAGACGCTGGGCGAGAGCTTGACGGGCGGCGAGGCCGAGGACGTCGCCGCCCAGCTCCCCTCGGAGCTGGCGTCGATCGTCGAGGATACCGACCACGACGGCGCCGGCTACGACCGCGAGGCGTTCGTCGAGCGCGTCGCCGAACACCTCCAGGGAACGGCGGTCGAGGGCGACGACGCCGAGCAGTTCGCCGACGGCGTCACCGACGCCATCGCGGCCACGCTCACGCAGGGCGAACTGCAGGATCTGAAGGCCCAGCTCGACGGCGACCTCCACCCGCTGTTCGAGGGCGTGACGGTCGATCCCGAGGACGTTTGAGCCTGCGGGCCGGCCGATACCGCCGCAACAGGATCGTTCAAGTAGCTACGTCCTATTTTGGGGATCGATGACTGGTTCGAGCGACGAGGACGCGCCGGCGTGTCAGGCCTGCGAGGATCCGGTGACGGAAAACGGCGAGCGGCGGGTCGTGAGCGTCGTCGAGAACGGCGAAGCGGTCCACTACGAGTTCTGTAGCGTCGCGTGTCGGGAGTCCTGGAACGGGCTGGGGTCGCGCTAGTTCGCCGGCGGTTCCGGCTCGGTCTCCCGCTCCGCGTCGTCCTCTCCGTTCTCGTCCGGTGCCGTCGCGTCGTCGACGCCGCCGACGATTCCGTCGACGGGTCGATCCGGCGTTAGCTCGTCCATCTCGCCCGGCAGCCCAAGCTGGTAGTCGCGTTCGTTCTCGCGGACGCTCGTTCGGCCGCGGTGGACCGAGACGTCGCCGTCCAGGTGAAGCCGCACCGCCTCGAGCAGGGCGTCGGCCTCGAGGGGCTGGCCCCGCCGTTTGATCTCCTCGAGGTCGGCGTCGTCGGGGACGTCGAACGCGCGCTGGGTGATGATCGGTCCCTGATCCAGATCGGTCGTCACGTAGTGGGCGGTGACGCCCGCGACTCGGACGCCCTCCTCGAGGGCCTGGCGGTAGGCCTCGGCGCCGGGGAAGGCGGGCAACAGCGAGGGGTGGACGTTGATGATCCGGTCCTCGTAGCGGAAGACGACGTTCGGCGAGAGGATCCGCATGTACCGCGCGAGAACGATCAGGTCGGCGTCGTACTCCGCCAAGAGTTCGAGCAGCCGCTCCTCGTTTTGCTGGCCGCTCTCGTCGCCGATATCGTGGAAGGGGACGTCGTAGCGCTCGGCGAGGGGCTCGAGGTCGTCGTGGTTGCCGATGACGACCCCGATGTCGGCGCCGAGTTCGTCGTTCGTCCAGGCCTCGAACAGCGCCTCGAGACAGTGGCTCTCGCTGGTTCCGAGCACCGCGATCCGCTGGGTCTCGCGGTCGGCGGGAAACCGGACCTGCACGTCGAGTCCGAGGTCCTCGCCGAGTTCGTGGAGGTCGTTTCGTAGCGTCTCCTCGGTACAGACCATCTCTGCGGTGTCGACGGCGAGGTACATCCGGAAGACGCCGTCCCGAACCGCCTGATCGAGGTCCTCGATGTTCGCTCCGCGCTCGAACAGGAGGCTGGTCACGCGGGCGACCAGTCCGGTGTCGTCGTCCCCGATAACGGTGATCTCGGTCAGGTCGGTCGTCATCGCAGCCACCTCCGCTCGAGCGGTCGTCGAGTCATCAGTACCGGGTCCAGTTTCCGGGTAGCCAAAAGCTCCGCGGATCGCCGCTCCACGACTCGGCTTTCATATATGACCCTCTCTACATACCATTAATTAGCAATTTTGTAGATAATATTATTAACCTGTAGCGATCACCGGTCGGTATGAACGACTCACTCGAGGTTGCGATCGTCGGCGCCGGACCTGCCGGAATCGGGACTGCAGTCGCGCTCGAACGGCTCGACGTCGAGTATGCGGTCCTCGAACGCGATCGTATCGGCTCCTCGTTCCGGAGTTGGCCCGACGAGATGCGGCTGCTGACGCCGTCGTTTCCCGCCAACGCCTTCGGCGTACGCGATCTAAACGCCGTCACAATCGACACCTCGCCGGCGCTGGCGCTGGACTGTGAACACCCCACGGGCGAGCAGTACGCCGAGTACCTCGAGGCGGTCGCCGAGTTCCACGAGCTACCCGTCGAGACGGGCGTCGACGTCGAGTCGGTCGTCCCCCAGCGAAGCGGGGAAGCCGAGAGCTTCGTCCTCGAGACCGACGAGGAATCGATCCGCGCCCGCTACGTCGTCTGGGCCGCCGGCCAGTACGGGTACCCCTCGAGCGGGGACCTCGAGGGAGCGACCCACGGGGTCCACGTCGCGACTGTCGAATCGTGGGCCGAGTACGCGAAGCGAGCCTCGAGTACCGAGTCGGCCGGAACGAACCGGATCGCCGCAGACGGCGCGGGCGCCGTGGCAGAGACCGTCTCGGACGTCGTGGTCGTCGGCGGCGCCGAGAGCGGGATCGACGCGGCGCTGGGACTCGCCGAGGCCGGACGGTCCGTGACGGTGCTCGACGACGAGGGCACCTGGCAGTTCCGTAGCCCCGACCCCAGCGAGGTACTCTCCCCGCGAACGAACGAACGGCTCGAGACCGCCCTCGAGGACGGCGCGCCGATCAACCTCGTCGCCGACGCCCGCGTCGCCGGGATCGAACGCGAGGAGGGCGACGGGTACGTCGTCACGACGACCGACGGCGATCGGGTTCGCTCTCGAGCACCCCCCGTGCTCGCGACCGGGTTCGAGGGGAGCCTCGCGGTCGTCGACAACCTGTTCGCGTTCGACGGCGAGTTTCCCGAACTCACCGATCGCGACGAGTCCACCAAGACGCCGGGGCTGTTCCTCGCCGGGCCGCAGGTCGCACACAACGGCCAGCAGTTCTGTTTCATCTACAAGTTCCGCCAGCGTTTCGCCGTCGTCGCCGAGGAGCTGGGCGACCGACTCGGCGTCGACACCGATCCCCTCGAGGCCTACCGGGAGAAACGGATGATCGTCGAGGATCTCGAGTGTTGCGAACCCGACTACTGCGACTGTTGAGCGTCGGTAGAAACCGTCTCAACGACCGAGAGAGTACTTCTTTGGTCGGGGCGTTGTTTCGTATCATGGCAGATGAAGACGCCGCTTCCGATATCGGATCCGACCCCGACGTAAAGACCTCCGGGGTGATCGAGATCGACTCCGTCGACGAAGGCGTGCTGTTCGCGCTTCAACGCGACGCCCGGAACGTGACGATCAACGAGATCGCGACGGACGTGGAGGTTTCACCCAGTACCGTCCGCAACCGGATCGACAAAATGGAGGACGCGGGCGTTATCGAGGGCTACGAGCCCAAAATCGACTACGAGAGGGCGGGCTTTCCGCTCCGGCTCTTTTTCGTCTGTACCAGCGACCCGGAGAACCGCTCGAGCGTCGCTAAAAACCTTCTCGACGTCGTCGGCGTCGTCGATATCACCGAGATGATCACCAGCGAGTACAACCTCTACATCGAAACGGTCGCTACCTCCACGTCCGATCTCATCCGACTGACGAAAGAGTTGAACGAACGCGGGCTTACCGTCCACAGCTCCGAGATAATCACGAAAAAGTACAGCCAACCGTGGGGGCATTTCGAGGCGAAAGGTCGGAATGGCGACTGACGGACGGCCCAACCGAAAACCGCAGATATTCCGAGTGGAAGTGCGAAATTCGCAATTCTTAGATGTTCATATACGTTACACTTATTTTCGAGCTGCGGTTTTTGTTAGCGGAGGGTCGAGTTCCGATGAACGCCAATCCCCATACCGAGAAATGTGACGAACTGCTCGAGGTATTGTGTCACCGCCACAGACGACAGATCCTTCGATTCCTCGGCAAGCGACCGACGAACACGGCCACGGTCGACGAGTTCGTGGCTCACGTGGATTCTCCATCGGGAGAGACGGCGCTGTCTACCGAGATGCACCATATCCACCTCCCGAAACTGGCCGATTCGGGGCTGGTAGAGTGGGACGCTCGGAGCGGGACGATCCGATATTACCCCGATCCCCTCTGCCGGGAGATGTTACGGACGCTGCGCAGTCACAACGTTCAGTCGACGAACGCGTAGCCGTTTCAGAACGGTGGTTTTGCCGGCGCCGAGCGTTCCGGACAGGACCGTGACTGGGGTCGAGTTGCCGGGCATTTGATTATCAATATAGACTCTAGGATAATAGAAGTTATTATTTTATACGATACTATTATTAACTCCGGCCGGCGAGTGGGCGGACACGGATGTACCACCGAGATCACGCCGCCGAGGTGACCGGCCGATCCGAACCGTCGGCGATTCCGGCGGAGAACGGGGGAGGACCGGGATGAGTGGGAGTCGGGACCGAATCACCCTGATCGGAAAGGAAAGCGTCGGCAAGTCGGCGCTCGCGGCCGGTCTCACCGGCTTGCGGCCGACCGACGAGAACGTCGGCGGGACGACCGTCTCGAGCGAGGTCTACCGAACCGATGGCTTCGATCTGGTCGACACGCCGGGGATCACCCTCGAGGCCGACACCGAGACGACCCGCGAGGCGCTGGCCGAACTCGGGGCGACCGACCGGGTCGTTCTCGTCGTCCCGGCGACCGATCTCGACCGGGATCTCGAGGACCTGCTACCGCTCGTCGAGGGACGTCCCGGCGCGATGGTCGTCACCCACTGGGATAGGGTCGACGTCCCTGACGAGAGGGAGACGATCGCCTCGCTTGAGTCGGATCTCGGCGTCCCGGTCGTCCCCGTCGACGCCCGACGACTGACGCGGGTGGCCGCGGACGGCGGGATGGCCCCCGACGCGGATCCGGCGGCGGGAGCCGATGCCGGGTCGGTGCTCGAGGCACTTCGCTACGCGGGGTTGTTTCCCGCCGCGCCGACGACCCGCCCGGGCTGGGAGATCGAGCCGTCCGAGACGATCCTCGAGCGTCCGTACCTGGGGCCGATCGCGAGCGCGCTCGTTCTCCTCTTGCCCGCCGTCGTCGCCGTCTGGTTCGCCAACACCGTCGCGGGCGAACTCGTCGTCGAGCCCGCGCCGGTTGAGGCTGTGGGTGAGCGGGTCTTCGCGCACCAGGGCGCTCATCTGGGCCAGCTGGTCTTCCAGTTCCTGGATGCGGCTTTCGGCCAGCAGCGCGGCGTCGCGCTCGTGAACCAGCTGGTCGTGCGCGCGCCGGTTGTCGGTCTGCGCGCTGCGGGTTTCGTCGAGCAGGCTTTCGAGAATGCGGTTGAGCTCCGCCACGTCTTCGGTGCCCCTGATGCGCTCGACGTGGGTGCTGATCTTGCCCTGGTATTCGTCGTTGGCGGCCAGCACGTCGCTGAGGCGGCTGACGAAGGTGGTCATGGTGGCCTTCAGCGTGGCGGTGGCCTCGCGCAGGCCGTGCTTGACCATGCCCTGCTTGTAGATCACTTCCTTGAGCCGCTTTTCGGCTTCCTGCAGCGACTGGATCTGGAGCGGGCCGGCGACGACTTCCTGCACCATGTCGAGCTGGCCGCGCAGCCAGGTGTCGTCGTCCAGCAGCTCGCCGATGTTTTCCACCAGCAGCAGCAGGATGCGCTTGAGCGTTTCCTGCTGGTTATGCGCGTCGGAGGCTTGCAGCTCGATGCCGACCCACAGGTTTTTCAGCCCCGATGCGGCCTTGAGCAGGGCGGGGGCGCTGGTGGCCTCGCGTACGGCGACGGCCAGCTGCTGGGCCTGTTCCACCAGGCGCGGATTGTGCGTGAGCTGCGAGGCGACGCCGAATTCC